>DAOLDO010000013.1:0-8403 GCA_035327325.1 Chloroflexaceae bacterium
GAGGACACTACCTATGGCCGACTACCCATTCCACCTCGTCCGCTACGGCCACGACGAGGTGGCCGACCTCCGGGGGCAGCTGGGGGCCCGGCCGTTCGCCCGGCAGGACCGCTCGTTCCAGGCCGACGCGCGGCGCTTCGTGCCGGGCGAGCAGCTGGAGACCGCGATCAATACGGCGATCGCCGTCGGCGAGCCCCTGCTGATCACCGGCGAGCCGGGCACGGGCAAGACCCAGGCCGCCTACTACGCGGCCTACAAGCTGGGGGTCGAGCCGGTGATCCACTTTCAGGTGAAGTCGGACAGCGCGGCCCGCGACCTGCTCTATCACTTCGACACGGTGCGCTACTTCCACGACGCCCACCTGGCGGGCGGCCCGGCGCCGGGCGCGTCCCTGGCGAAGGATGCCTACATCGAGCCGAGGGCCCTCTGGCACGCCTTCACGCGCGCGAGCGCCCTGGGCGTGCCCCAGGTGGTGCTGATCGACGAGATCGACAAGGCGCCGCGCGACTTCCCCAACGACCTGCTGCACGAGCTGGACAAGATGGAGTTCACCGTGGTCGAGACGGGCGCCACCATCTCAGCGCCGCGCAATCTGAGCCCGATAGTCTTCATCACCTCGAACAGCGAGCGACGCCTGCCCGAGGCATTCCTGCGGCGCTGCGTGTACCATCATATCCGCTTCGACAAGGAGCTGGTGGAGCAGGCGGTGGCGACGCGCGCCGGCGAGCTGCGGGGCCTGAGCGACGAGCTGGTGGCCCTGGCGATCGAGCGCTTCCTGGCCCTGCGTGAGCGCCACCTGCGCAAGCTGCCCGCCACTGGCGAGCTGCTCGTCTGGCTGCGGGTGCTCGACCTGGCGGCAGGCATCTCGGTGGAACGGCTGCGGGCCCAGCTCGAGGCCGACCTTTCCCAGCTGCCCTACCTGGGGGTGCTGCTGAAAGATCGTCAGGACATCGAGGATCTGCACGGCAGCAGATGGTGAGGGCGGCTGCTTCGCAGGGGCATCCATGGGGCCCGGTGTCCGGCGGGTGCCGTCGGCAGGGGCGGCAGCCCCATCAGTTGCGCGGCGCCACCTTCTCCACCACGCCGGCGGCGATGCTCTTGATCGTGGCCAGGTCGCCCGCGGCCGGGTTCTGGCGCGCGTAGCGCTCCAGGTCCTCGAGGGCCGCGTGGAGGCGGCCGGCGCGGAGGCGCAGCAGCCCGCGGTCGCGCAGCTCGCCGGGGTCACTGGCGTCGAGCATGAGCAGGCGCTCGACGGCGGCCAGGGCGCGGGCGTTGTCGTCGCGGGCCAGGTGGGTCTGCTTGAGGTTGCGCAGGATGCGGGCGAGGATGGCGCCCCGTCCTGGCGGGGCCATCACCATGGCCAGCAGCTCGGGGCCGGTCTCGCCGTAGTAGCTGGCGACCTGGCGCTCGCAGTCCTCCAGGCTCCAGGCCGCGCCGCCGGCGAAGGGGTCGAGCAGCTGGTCGCCCTCGGGGTCGGCCAGGCGCACGATGAAGTGGCCGGGCAGGGCCACCCCCTGCAGGGGCAGCCCGAGGCGCCAGCCTACCTCGAGGTAGACCACGGCGAGCAGGATCGGCAGGCCGGCGCGCCGCTCGAGCACGCGGTCGAGGTAGCTGTCGGCCGGGTCGGGGGCGCTGTAGCAGCCCGGGTCGCCGCGGAAGCCCAGCTCGCCGTGGAGGTAGGCGGCCAGGGCCCCGCCGCGCTCGCCGGGCCGAGCGGCAGCCACCCGCGGGGCCGCCGCCCTGGCCATCGCGTCGAGGCGCGCCAGGTGCGCCCACGGCGCGGGGCCGCCCTGGTCCTCCCACGCCAGGGCGAGGGCCGCCTCGGCGAGGGGCACCTGGGGGTCGGGGCGCCTGATCAGGGCGGCGAAGCGCCGGCGCGCCGCGAGGTGATGCTCCATGAGCGCCGATTGTACCACGCGCCGCGCCGCCCGCTGGCCGAGATGTTGCAGCAGCGGGGGCTGGCGCCGGAAGACAGCAGGGAGGGGACAGCATGACCGATACAAGCGTGACCAAGCTCAACTCGCGCTTCTCGCCCCGGGGCAGCCTCGGGCAGAAGTACCTGGCCGCCGGCATCAGCATGGATATGCGCCTGTGGGACGAGGAGCGGCCCGGCGAGGCCAAGCCCGAGGAGGAGCGGCCCTACGAGACGATCGGCTACGTGATCGCCGGGCGCGCCGAGCTGCACATCGCCGGCCAGATGGTGCTGCTCGAGCCCGGCGACTCGTGGGTGGTGCCGAAGGGCTCGCCCCACGCCTACCGCATCCTCGAGCCCTTCACCGCCGTCGAGGTGAGCCACCCGCCCGCCCGCGTCCACGCCCGCGACGAGTAGCCGGGCCCCGGCGTCACGGCTGGCCGTGGCGCCGCCAGGCCGCCAGGGCGGCGCGGATCAGGGCGGCCCCCGAGGCCACGCCGACCTCGTGGCCCGCGCCGGTGCCGAACACGGCGACCACGGCCGTGGCCGCCACCTTGCCCGTCGCCAGCACTGTCTCCATCGCCGCGGCGGCCTGCGCCAGGTCGATCCCGTCCGGCTCGCGGGTGCCGTGGTTGGGGGTGAGAGCGGCGTCGAGGATGTCCGAGTCGACGTGTAGATAGATCAGGTCGCAGCGGTCGGCTAGCTCCGCCACGGCCTCGCCCAGGTCGGCGCCGGGGCGCCCAGGCGCCGCCGCCGCGATCGTCGTCTCGGTGGCGCGGATCAGGCGCTCCTCGTCGGGGTCGAGGTTGCGCACGTCCACCAGGACGATGCGCTCGGTGGGCAGGGGCGCCTGCACGCCGGCCAGCTCGCGCCAGCGGGCCTGGCCCAGCCCGGCGCACACGGCCACCGGCATGCCGCCGAGCATGCCCGAGCGGGTCGTGTTCGGCGTGTTGTAGTCGCCGTGGGCGTCGAGCCAGACCATGCCGATGCGGGCCTGGGGCCCGTGGGCCCGCTGGAGGCCCGCCAGCACGCCTACGCTGTGCGAGCAGTTGCCGCCGGTGACGAGCACCGCCCGCCCCGCGCGCAGCCCCGCCGCCACCTGCTCGCCCACCGCGGCGCAGACCAGCCCAAGGTCGGCGATCCGGTCGCCCGTGCGGCGCGCCGCCGGCAGGTCCGGCTCCTCGTAGACGACGGGCAGCCCGGCCTCCCAGTAGAGCGCGGCGCCCACGTAGCTGTCCAGGGGCACCTCGCCGCCCTCGGCGGGCCGCCCGTCCAGGTAGCGCACGCCGACGACGTGCAGGCTGTTGATTGGGGGCATCTGTCGCTCCTTCTGCTGATCAGGCTCAAGCGGGGCCGTAGTACAGGTATAATGATACCTGCATCCCCGCTTCGTCTCGTTCGCCCGAGCCCTTACGCCTCGGCGGGCGCGGCGGGGCGGCCACGCCGGGCCGCCCTTACGACTGATAGCGGTCGCCCGGGCAGCCCCATGGGGTCGCCCGGGGGCGGTGACCTTCAGCATTGCTCGGACGCTCTCCTACTTACGAGGCACGGATATGACGACTCCCCAGGGGGGCGCGACGCCGGGCGGCGCGCCGCGCCAGGGCCAGCCGGGGCCCGCCGGCCAGGCGCCGATGTGGCAGCCGGCCAGGCGCGGCAGCTTCTGGCTCACCTTTCTCACCCTGCTGCTGATCAACTACTTGCTGATCAACTGGCTCTTCCCGAGCGAGCCCAGCTACGTGACGATCCCCTACACCGTCTTTAAGGAGCAGGTCGTCGCCGGCAACGTGGCCGCGATCACCAGCCGTGGCGAGGACATCCAGGGCGACTTCCGCCAGCCCGTAGTGGCGGACGAGGGCGAGAGCGGCATGGTCACGCTCAGCCCCGCGCCCGAGCAGCCGGCGGAGGGCCAGCAGGTCTACACCGAGTTCGCGACGATCAAGCCTGCCCTCATCCCCGACCCCGAGCTGATTAACCTGCTCGAGGGCAACGAGGTGGTGATCACCGCCGAGCCGCTGGAGCAGGCCCGCTCGCCCCTGTGGAACCTGCTGCTGGCCTTCGGGCCGACCCTGCTGCTGATCGGCGGCTTCCTCTGGCTCAGCTCGCGGGCCCTGCGCTCGGCGGGCGGGGCTGGTGGCGCTGGCGGCCCCTTCGGGCTCGGCCGCTCGCGGGCTCGCCGCTACGACCCGGCCGCCGTCGAGCGGGTCAACTTCGACGACGTGGCCGGCATTGACGAGGTCGAGAACGAGCTGGTCGAGCTTGTGGATTTCCTGAAGAACCCGGCCAAGTACGAGGCCCTCGGCGCCATGATCCCCCGCGGCGTGCTGCTCGAGGGGCCGCCGGGCACCGGCAAGACCCTGCTGGCCCGCGCCGTGGCGGGCGAGGCCGACGTGCCCTTCTTCAGCATGAGCGGCTCGGAGTTCATCGAGATGGTGGTGGGCGTGGGCGCCTCGCGCGTGCGCGACCTGTTCAAGGAGGCCCGCTCCCACGCCCCGTCAATCATCTTCATTGACGAGATTGACGCGATCGGCAGGCGCCGCGGCGGCAACGAGCTGGGCGGCAACGACGAGCGCGAGCAGACCCTGAACCAGATCCTGACCGAGATGGACGGCTTCGGCGCCGACACCCGCGTGGTCGTGCTTGGCGCCACCAACCGCGCCGACGTGCTCGACCCGGCCCTGCTGCGCCCGGGCCGCTTCGACCGGCGCGTGGTGGTGCAGCCGCCCGACAAGGCCGGCCGCACCGAGATCCTGAAGATCCACACCCGCGGCGTGCCCCTCGCCCCCGATGTGGACCTCGAGCGCATCGCCGCCAATATGCCGGGGGCCACCGGCGCCGAGCTGCGCAACCTGGTCAACGAGGCCAGCCTGACGGCGGCCCGCCGGGGCAACGCCCGCGTGACCATGCGCGACTTCGCCGACGCGATGGAGAAGCTGTTCCTCGGCGCCGAGCGGCGCATCCTGCTGCGCCCGGAGGACCGCGAGCGCGTGGCCTACCACGAGGCCGGCCACGCCCTGCTCGGCCTGGTGCAGCCCGAGAGCGACCCGGTGCGCCGGGTGACGATCGTGCCCAGGGCCCAGGCCCTCGGCGTGACCCTCTCGATGCCGGAGGACGACCGCTACAACTACACCGAGGAGTACCTGCGGGCCCGCATCGTCACCACCCTGGGCGGGCGCGCCGCCGAACTGGTGGTCTACGGCAATGTGACCACCGGCGCCGAGAACGACCTCCAGCAGGTGACGGGCCTGGCCCAGGCGATGGTCATGCGCTTCGGCATGAGCGCCGAGGTGGGCCAGGTGCAGTTGATCGACAGCAGCAGGGGCAACTACCTGGGCGCCGGCCTGACCCAGCGGCCCTACAGCGAGGCCACGGCCCAGGCCGCAGACCGGGCCGTGCGCAAGATCGTGGACGAGAGCTACCAGAAGGCGATCAGGCTGCTGAACGAGCACCGCGCCCGCCTCGACGCCCTGACCCAGGCCCTGCTGGCCGAGGAGACCCTGGACGAGGCCCGCATCCTCCAGGTGACGGGCCTGGCGCCCCACGTGCCGCCCGCCGCGGCCGAGGCGGTGGCGGGGTAGGGGCGCAGCACCAGTGGGCTGGGGAGCCTTCCCGCGAAGATCACGAAGAGCGCTGCGTGGCGAGACTCGCAAACCCTGTCGCCGGCAGCCGTCCGGTCTCGTGTACAATGGCGGAGGAGCAGCGCGAGCGGCGAGGTGGGCCGTGGACGAGGTGGCGCGCGACGAGCTGAAGCGGCTGGCGGCGGAGCGGGCCGTCGAGCTGGTGCGTCCGGGGATGGTGGTGGGCCTGGGCTACGGGAGCACGGCCGTCCACGCGGTGCGGCGCATCGCCGCCCTGCTGGATGCGGGCGAGCTGCGCGAGATCGTGGGCGTGCCCTGCGCCGCCTGGACCGAGGCGGAGGCCCGGCGGCTCGGCATCCCTCTGGCCACCCTGGACGAGCGCCCGGCCATTGACCTGACGATTGACGGGGCCGACGAGGTGGACCCGCGCTTCAACCTGATCAAGGGCGGCGGGGGGGCCCTGCTGCGCGAGAAGATGGTGGCCCAGGCGAGCGCCCGCGAGGTGATCGTGGTGGACGCCGCCAAGCTCGTGCCGGCCCTCGGCGCCTTCCCCCTGCCGGTCGAGGTGGTGCAGTTCGGCTGGGGCGCCTCGGCGCGCTTCCTGGCCGGCCTGGGCGCGCGGGTGAGCCTGCGGCGCAGCGGCGACGCGCCCTTCGTGACCGACCAGGGCAACTACATCCTCGACTGCGCCTTCGGCGCGATCGCCGACCCGGGCGCCCTCGCCAGGGCCCTCGAGGGCCGGGCGGGCATCGTCGAGCACGGGCTCTTCCTCGGCCTCGCCACCGACGTGATCGTCGCCGACGCCGGCGGCGTGCGCCACCTCAGGGGCTAGTCACATGCAGCTCGCGCCCTCGATCCTCACGGCGGACTTCACGCGGCTCGGCGCCGAGCTCGAGGCCGCCTTCGACGCCGGCATCACCTGGCTGCACCTGGACGTGATGGACGGGCGCTTCGTGCCCAACCTGAGCTTCGGGCCCCTGGTGGTGCAGGCCCTCAGCCCGCTCGCCCACGGGCGCGGCGCCGTGGTTGACGCCCACCTGATGATCGTCGAGCCCGAGCGCTACGTCGAGGCTTTCGCCGCCGCCGGCTGCGACCGCATCACCGTGCACGCCGAGGTGAGCCCACACCTGCACCGGACCGTGCACATGATCCGCGACCTCGGCCTGAAGGCGGGCGTGGCGATCAACCCGGGTACGCCCCTCGCCGCGATCGAGGAGTTGCTGCCCGACCTCGACCTGGCCCTGGTGATGACGGTCAACCCGGGCTTCGGCGGTCAGCGCTTCATCCCCGCCTGCCTCGACAAGGTGGCCCGCCTGCGCCGCATGCGCGACGAGCTGGGCCTGGCCGACCTGCACATCCAGGTGGACGGCGGGGTCAACGCGGAGACGATCGCCGCGGCCCGCGACGCGGGGGCGACGGTCGCCGTGGTCGGCTCGGCGGTCTTCGCCCCGGGGCGCCCGGTCGCCGAGGCGGTGGCGGCCCTACGCGCCGCCCTCGCCTGAGTCGCCCGCCGGCGCTACCCCTCGTGCCCGCAGAAGCGCAGCGCGGTGAGCGCGAGGGCCCGCGCGCAGGCCAGGAGGTCGGCGACCGGCACGTACTCGTCGGGCCGGTGCGAGACCCGCACGTCGCCCGGGCCGAAGAGCACGGTGGGGATGCGCCCGACGTTGGCGAGCAGGCGCATGTCGGCGCCGTAAGTCATGCCCTCGAGGGCGGCGGGCGCGCCCGAGGCGTCGGCGTGGCTCGCGGCGACCGTGGCGACGATCGGGTGGTCGGCGGGGGTCGCCGCGGGGTCGAAGGTGCCGCCCCACCACTCGAGCAGGGGCGGGCGGTCGCGCAGCCAGGGGTCGGCGGCGGCGGCCCTGGCCACGGCGGCTTCCAGCTCGCGGCGGGCCTCCAGCGGGTCCTCGCCGATCGCGATGCCGTAGCGGCCCTCGGCCACCAGGCTCTCGGCCTCGGACGAGGCCCAGGTGCCGGCCCGCACGGTGCCGATGCAGATGGGGTAGGGCGTGCTGTAGCGGGCGAAGAGCGGGTGGCGGTGGCGGCCGTTGCGCTCGCGCTCCAGCTCGAGGATGGCCCGGTGGAGCGGGGCGAACTTCTCGATCGCGCTCACGCCCTCCTCGCGTACGCAGCCGTGGGCCGCGAGGCCGTAGACGGTCAGGCGGAAGTTGTGGGCGCCGGCCTGGATGGGCGCGACCTTGAGCTCGGTCGGCTCGACCACCACGGCGGCGTCGGCGCCGGGGCCGCGCAGCACGGCGGCCAGGGTGCCGACGCCCCCGTCCTCCTCGCCGATCACTGTGTGGACGGTGAGGGGGCCCCGCAGCGTCACGCCCGCGTCGCGGATCGCCTTGGCGGCGAAGATCGCGCAGCAGACCCCGCCCTTCATGTCCACGGCGCCGCGACCGTAGACGCGCCCGTCGGCCAGGGTGGCTTGCCAGGGCGGGTAGCGCCAGTTGGCCGGGTCGCCCGCGGGCACCACGTCCACGTGGCCATTGAAGATCAGGCTGCGGCCCCCGCGGGCCTCGCCGAGGGTCCCCGCGACGCCGAGGGCGCGCTCGCGCGGCACCTCCCAGCTACAGTCGGGGTGGGCGTAGAGCGAGGGCAGGTCCAGCTCCCAGGTCTCGACGGCCAGCCCGCAGCGGGCCATGATCGCGGCGGCGACCTCCTGGGCCCGGTTCTCCTCGGGGGTGCCGTCGAGGCTGGGGACGGCGACCAGCTCGGCGAGGGCGCCTAGCAGGCCCGCCTCGTCGATCGCGGCGAGCACGCGCTGCTCTGTGGGGTTCATGGGTCCACCTGTCTCTCGGGGGGGCGACGCGCAGCCATTATAGCGGCAGCGCGGCCGTCCGGCGCGGGGCCGTGCCCCGACACGCACGCGGGGGCGGCCACGCTGGGCCGCCCTTACGCCCCAGCACGGCGGCA
>DAOLDO010000013.1:8503-18159 GCA_035327325.1 Chloroflexaceae bacterium
GGGGGCGGCCACGCTGGGCCGCCCTTACGCCCCAGCACGGCGGCACGGGCCGCCCGGCGCGGGGGCGGCGGGCGCTCAGGCGGGGAGCACGCCGGGGCGGGCCGGGCCGAGCCCGCGCTCGCCCTGAGTGGCGGCCGGCGCGCCGACGGCCCGCTCCTGCTCGCCGTCGCCGAGCAGGAGCGCCTGGACCTCGGCGCGGTCGAGGGTCTCGCGGGCCAGCAGGGCCTCGGCCAGCCGGTCAAGCTGGGCGCGGTGGGTGGTGAGCAGCTCGGTGGCCGTGCGCATGCGCTCGTCGAGCAGCTCGCGGGCGGCCTCGTCGAGACGCGCCGCCGTGGCCTCGCTGTGGTCGCGCTGGCCGGCCATCTCGCGGCCGAGGAAGGGGTGCTCGCTGCTGTCCGAGGCGAAGAGCAGGCCGAGCTCGTCGCTCATGCCCCAGCGGCCGATCATGCGCCGGGCCAGCTGGGTGGCCCGCTGGAGGTCGTTCTCGGCCCCCGTGGTGATCTCGCCGATCGCCACCTGCTCGGCCGCGCGCCCGCCCAGCAGCGTCGCCAGCTGCGAGAGCAGGAACTGGCGCGAGTAGTTGAAGCGGTCGCCCTCGGGCAGGTACTCGGTGACGCCGAGGGCCCGGCCGCGGGGGATGATCGTCACCTTGTTGACCGGGTCGGTCTCGGGCAGCAGACTGGCCACCAGGGCGTGGCCGGCCTCGTGGTAGGCCACCACCTCGCGCTCGCGGGCGTCCATCAGGACGGGGCGCTCGGTGCCGAGCACGATCTTGTCGAGGGCCTCGCGGAAGTGGGCCGCCGCGATCTGGCGCGAGCCGTGGCGGGCGGCGTGGAGGGCCGCCTCGTTGACCAGGTTGGCCAGGTCGGCCCCGGCGAAGCCCGGCGTCTGGCGGGCCAGCACCCCGGGCTCGACGTCGGCGGCGACGGGCTTGCCGCGCATATGGACGCGCAGGATGCTCTCGCGGCCGCGCACGTCGGGCAGGCCCACCGTCACCTGGCGGTCGAAGCGCCCCGGGCGCAGCAGGGCCGGGTCGAGCACGTCGGGGCGGTTGGTGGCGGCGACGATGATCACGGGCGTGGCGCCGCTCTCGAAGCCGTCCATCTCGACCAGGATCTGGTTGAGGGTCTGCTCGCGCTCGTCGTTGCCGCCGCCGAGGCCGGCGCCCCGCTGGCGGCCGATCGCGTCGAGCTCGTCAATGAAGACGATCGCCGGGCCGTTGCGGCGGGCCTGCTCGAAGAGGTCGCGCACGCGCGAGGCGCCCACGCCGACGAACAGCTCGACGAACTCGCTGGCGCTGGTGCTGAAGAAGGGCACGCCGGCCTCGCCGGCCACGGCCCGGGCCAGCAGGGTCTTGCCCGTGCCGGGGGGGCCGACCAGGAGCACACCGCGGGGGATCTTCGCGCCGAGGCGCTGGTAACGGGCCGGGTGCTTGAGGAAGTCCACAACCTCGCACAGCTCGCGCTTGGCCTCGTCGGCGCCGGCCACGTCGTCGAAGACTACCGACGGCCGGTCAACGCTGTGGCTCTTGGCCCGCGAGCGCCCGAAGTTGAAGACGCCCTGCTGGCCGCGCCCCTGCTGGCGCAGCAGGAATACGAAGAAGGCCACCATCAGCAGCAGCGGGCCAAAGGCCAGGAGGCCGGTCAGGAGCAGGCTCGGCCCGCCCGAGGTGGCCGCGATCTCGACGCCCTGCTCGCGCAGCAGCGGCAGCAGGCCCTCGTCGCCGACCGAGGGGATGGTGGTGGTGAAGAAGGCCACCTCGCGGGGCGGCTCGTCCGCGAAGGGCGCGCCGCCGCTCACGGGCGCGCCGCCGGGCGGCACGATCGGCGTCTTGAGGGCGCCGCGCACGCGGTCGCCGCTGATCTCCACCTGGGCCACGTTGCCGCCGCCCACCTGCTCGAGGAAGCTGCTGTACGAGATCACGGCGGACGGGCTCTCGGCGCCCCTGTAAAACATTGACCAGACGAGGGCGAACACCACCATGGCGATGGCGAGCCGCATCCAGGGCACGCCCGAGCCGCCGCGCGGCCCATCGCCCCCAGGTTCGCCAGTATCGTTGCGAGGAAGCATCGCTTCTCCTTGCGTTTTGCGAAGGTCGAGCGGACCGCGGCGAGCCGTGGTGAGCGCTGGGTCCGGCTACAATGCCCTGAGCAAGTGGTATGCCAGGGGCCGACGGCGCGGCCGGGGTGGCCCGGCACGGCTCTTGCATCGCCCTCGCTGCCGGCGCGCCGGCGCCGCGGCCCCTCCACGCCTACGCTCTAATTAAGGAGACACCCATGCCTCGCAAGCGCACCTGGTTCTTCATTGTCGCGGCCGCCCTGCTGGTCTGGCTGCGCCCCTGGCGCGCCATCGCTCGCCGGCTGCGCGGCCCCGGGGGCGGCGCCGCCGACCCGGCCCAGACTCCCGCGACGCCCCGCGAGGTGATTGACGCCTGGCGCCCCGCCGCCATGGGCGCCCCGACGACACCCCACCCCGAGGCCGCCTTCGCCGGCGGGCCCGAGTACGGCGAGGCCGACGCCGAGCGCCTCGGCGCCATCCTCGACCGCAACGCCGAGACGATCGAGCGCGCCGCGCGCGACGAGGCGGGCGCCCGCGGCCTCGACGCCGACGCGCAGGCGCAGCCGCCGGCCGAGTTCGCCGGCCCCACCTTCTTCGGCCCAGGCGACGAGGCCGCCGGCCCCGGGGCCGACCTGATTGACGAGATCCTCGCCCAGGACGAGGAGCCCGACGAGGAGACGGTCATCGGCGCCCTGAACGGCGAAGGGGCCGACCGCGACGAGGGCGCCCGCGAGCTCCAGGCGACCGACGCCGCCCACGACGATATCGCCGGCGCGCCTCGGGGCGACGCCGAGCTCCAGGAGGCCGAGGTGGGCGCCCAGGCCCGCCCCGACGACCTGCTGGTGATCGAGGGCATCGGCCCGCGCACCTCGACCATCGTCACCGCGGCCGGCCTCACCAGCTTCGCCGACCTCGCCGCGGCCGACGTCGAGCAGCTCAGGCAGGCCCTGGCCGACGCCGGGATCAAGACCGTTGACCCCACCACCTGGCCCGAGCAGGCGCGCCTGGCCGCCGACGGTCGCTGGGACGAGCTGAAGGCGCTCCAGGACCGCATCAGGAACGGGCGCATCGAGGACGAGGGCTAGGCCCAATACCATTCAGATACGCCGCTCCAGCGCCGGCCAGCGGCCCTCACCACCATCCCCTCTCTCGCGTGCGGGAGAGGGGAGCCGAGCGCAGCGAGCCCATCTGAGGCATTGTCTTACCCCTCCCCCCGCACCCAGACCCGCTCGCCGCCGACCTGGCGGGCGTAGGCGACCGCGGCGTCGAGCATCACCGCCAGAGCCTCGCCGTCGGACGCGGCGCGCCCGAGCTGGCTCTCGGCCAGCTCGGCCATCTGGCTCGCATACGCGCCGATGGCCGCCTCTTTGGGCGCAGCGGCCCCGTCAAGGGGCGTGACCCGTGGGGTGAGGGCCAGGCCCAGCGCGGCCACGCGGCCCTCCAGCTCGCCGGGCCGCGCCACGTAGGGGAAGTCCTCGTAGAGAGCCAGGGGCTCGCGGGCGGCCGCGAGGGCCGCCCGGCAGGTCAGCAGGTGGTCCACGTGGTGGCCGGCACCGAGGGGCGCGTAGAGCGTCGCCCGCGGCATCAGCTCGCGCAGGGCGCCGATCAGCTCTAGCAGGACGGGCAGCAGCGGGTCGTCTGGGGCGGGCGCGCCGAACAGGGTTTCGCGGGCGTCATAGGCGGCGGGGTGGCGGTAGATCGCGTCGAGCTCGCCGGCCCAGAGGGCGTCGGCGCCGAGGGCGGCCATGGCCGCCTCGTCCTCGCGCAGGCGCGCGGCCACCACCTCGGCCGGGCTAAGCCCCCAGGCCGCGTGGAACGAGCGGGCCAGCGCGCTGAAGGGGCCCCCGGCCGGCGGCGCGGCGGTGCAGATAGTCACCACCAGCACCCCCTGGCCCGCGGCGCGCTGCCGCGCGATCGCCCCCCCGCACGAGAGCGCCGCGTCGTCCAGGTGCGGCGACAGGTAGACGTGGTCGTACGGGCCAGGGAGCGCGTCAAGGTCGTGGAAGATCATGGCTCTATCCCATAGCTAGCGGGTCAGGGTGACCTTGCTCAGCCCCCGGGGCGCCGTGGGGTCGAGCCCGCGGGCCAGCGACAGGTGGTGGCAGAACAGCTGGGCCGGCACGATGCTCACGATCGGCATGAGCCAGTCGGGCACCCCCGCCGGCAGCCGCAGCCCCACGCTCGCCGCCGCCAGGGTCGCCTCGTCGTCCGAGAGGGCCAGGACCTCGGCGCCCTTCTCCTGGGCCAGCCGGGCCAGCAGCTCGCGCACGGGGCCGTGCCCGGGGTCGCTGGGCGCCACGGCCAGCACCGGGAAGCCCGGCTCGACCATGGCCACCGGACCGTGCTGGAACTCGGCGGTCGAGTAGCGATCGGCCACGACGTAGGTCAGCTCCTTCAGCTTCAGGGCCCACTCCATGGCCGTCGCGAAGTGGTAGCCGCGGCCCAGGATGACACAGCGGCTCATCGCGCGGAAGCGCTGTGCCGCGGCCTCGACCTCGCCCTCGATCGCCAGGGCAGCCCGGACGGCCTCGGGGGCGGCCCGCAGCTCGGTCGCGCGCGCCGCGTCGCCCTCCAGGGCCGCGGCCAGCATCGCGAAGAGCATCAGCTCGCCCGTGTAGGTCTTGGTGGCGGCCACGGCCCGCTCGGCTCCCGCGCCGATCTCGAGGGTCAGCTCGGCGGCCCCGGCCAGGGGCGAGGCCGGGTCGTTGGTGATCGCCATGGTCAGGGCGCCCTGGCGGCGCCCCTCGTCCAGCACGGCGACGATGTCGGGCGACTGGCCCGACTGGGAGACGCCGACCACCAGGGCGCCGGCCAGCCGCGGCGGCCGCCCGTAGACGGTGAACAGCGAGGGCGCCGCCAGGGCCACGGGCAGGCCCGCGAAGGCCCCGAGCAGGTACTGGCCGTAGATGCCGGCGTGCTCCGAGGTGCCCCTGGCCGCCAGGTACAGGTACGAGACGCCCCGCTCTCTGATCGCCGCCGCCGCGCGCGCCACGGCCTCGCCCTGGGTCTCAAGCAGCCGCGCCAGCACGGCGGGCTGCTCGCGGATCTCTTCTAGCAGTGTCATCGCTCACCCCTTCTGCTCTGGCGGCGCATCGGCCACCGCTTTGTACCACGAAATCGCGCGCCGCGCCCTCACGCGACGGCGGGGACGGTCACCGGCAGACGCCCGGCGAGCGGCGCCGCCCCGAACAGGGCGTCGGCCAGGGCCTCCATCGCGGGCGCCAGCACGCTGTAGGTGCACAGGCAGGTCGGCGCCGCCGGGTAGGCCGCCAGGTCGTACGGCAGGCGCAGGGCCACGGCCACCAGGGGCACGCCGCGCCGCAGCAGCTCGCCGACCAGTGCCGCCTGGCCGGGGCGCCCGGCCGCGTCAATCGTGCCGACGACCGCCAGGTCGTAGCCCGCCAGCCGCAGGGCCAGGGCCCCCACCTCGTCCGGCCCGGGGTCCGCGGGGAACACCAGCTCGTCCACGCCGGGGTGGTGGCGGCGCAGGGCCCGCCCCAGCTCGCAGCGCTCATAGCTCGAGGTGTCGGCGGGGGTCAGGTCGGCCAGGGCCGGCGTGGCCACGACCACCCTGGCGCCGTGAGGCAGGCGCAGGGGCAGCAGGCCGGCGCCGTCGCGCACCAGGGTGATCGCCCGGGCCGCCACCTCGGCCGCCAGGGCCCTGTGCTCCGCGCAGCCCACCACGTCAAGCTCGGGCTGCGCCTGCTCGGCCAGCCAGCCCTTCAGCGCCAGCACGCGCCGGGCCGAGGCAAGGGCCTCGTCGTAGGCCAGGCGCCCGTCGCGCGCCGCCGCCAGCAGCGCCCGGTAGGCCAGCTCGTGGTCGTTGGGCTCGGCCAGCAGCAGCAGGTCAACCCCCGCGGCCGCGGCGCGGGCCAGGCTCAGGCCGAAGTCGGCGCCCGCGCCGAAGCCGGCCATGTTCAGGGCGTCGCTCACCACCACGCCGCCGAAGCCCAGCTCGCCCCGCAGGAGGTGGCGCAGCACCGCGGGGGACAGGGTCGCCGGCAGGTCGGCGCGCCCGGTCAGGGCGGGCAGGGCCAGGTGCGCGCTCATCACCAGGCGCGCCCCCGCCGCGAAGGCCGCCGCGAAGGGGGGCAGCTCGACGCGGGCGAGCCGCTCGCGGCCGTGGGCCAGAGAGGCCAGGCCGTGGTGCGAGTCGGCCGCCGTGTCGCCGTGGCCGGGGAAGTGTTTGGCCGTCGCCGCCACCCCCGCGCTCTGCAGGCCCTCCACCAGCGCCGCCGCCAGCCGCGCCACCAGGGCCGGGTCCTCGCCGAACGAGCGCACCCCGATCACCGGGTTGGCCGGATTCACATTCACGTCGCAGACCGGGGCGTAGTTGACGTTGACGCCCAGGGCGGCCAGCTCGCGCCCGATCGCCGCGCCCACCCGCCGCGCCAGCCCCTCGTCGCCGGCCGCGCCGAGGGCCATGTTGCCGGGGAAGGCCGTCGTGCCCGCCAGGGCCAGGAGCTGGCCGCCCTCCTGGTCCGCGCAGACCAGCAGGGGCGGCCGGCCCGCCGCCCGCGCCGCCGCCTGCAGGCTCCCCGTCAGCGCCCGCACCTCGGCGGGTGGCGCCTCGTTCAGGTGGCGGAACAGGGTCACGCCGCCCACCGCCCTGCGCCCGACCAGCTCGAGCAGCCAGTCAGGCGCCACGCGCCCCTCGAACCAGAGCAGCAGCCGCTGCCCGATCGCGTCCTCGAGTTCCATGTGCCTTCACCTGGTGGGCGCCCGCATCGGACGCCCCTCCTGCCTACGGCCCGCCCTCGGCGGCGAGCCGCAGCGTCACGATCTCTTTTTTCTTCAGCGTGAGCATGACGCTGCCGCCCGCCACACGCTCCTCGGGGCCCAGGGAGTCGCCCTCCAGATTGACGCGCCTGGCCTTTGTGAAGCGGGCGGGCACATCCAGGCGGGCCCTGGCCTCCGTGTCCTCGGGGTTGAACAGCCGCAGCTCCAGCTCGTCGCCGGCCAGCTCCACGCTGGTCAGCACCGCCGGGCCCTCCACCCGCAGGAAGCTCGCGCTCGCGGCCAGCGCGGAGGCGTCTTTGCTCCCTTCTGGTCCCCCGGCCACCTGGCTGGCCCGCACCCCCGCCGCCAGCTGCTGGCCGAGCCGGCAGAGCCGCGCCCGGTCGGGCTCGCCCGCGAGGGGCACGAGCCAGTAGCGGAAGCGCAGCGTCTCGCCGAGGAGCTGCCCGCCCGGCTCGCCGTCGGTGAACACGGTGCGGCCCGTGGCGCGGAACAGGGTCAGGGCGATCGGGCGCGCCGGCAGGTCGCGCACGGCCGTCTCGAGCTGCCCCGGCGCCACCACGGCCAGCCCGCGCCCGCCTGCGGCCACGGCCGTCCAGCTCTGCTGTGGTCTGCCCTCGACCTCGAGCTCGCGGTAGAGGTGGTTGTCGGCGCGCAGGGCGACCGGCCGCTCGACCACGTCGAAGGCCCCGTCGGCCAGGTAGGTCGTGGCCTCGCCCGCGCCGCTCGGCAGCAGCACGCGCAGCCGGTGGTCGCAGGCCAGGTTGCGCACTGTCGTCTCCACCTCGACCCGATCGGCCCCTGGGCGCAGGCTCACCAGGCTGTCCAGCTCCAGGGCCACAAGCTCGTCCGAGCGGCGGCCTCGCGTCGCGTCGAAGCGGGCCGGCACGCGCATGGTCGTGCGGACGCGGAAGGTGGTGAGGAACGGGCCGTCGTGGGCCAGGGCCACGCTGGCGGCGGACGCGACCGAGCTGTACACCTCGTCGGCCGCCGCGGGGCCGTGGAACCAGCCGTCGCCGATGTCGGCGCCGTCCTCGAAGGCGAGCAGGCCGGCGTAGACCGCGCCCGTGCGCCGGTCGGCCACGCTTAGGGTGCCGTTGGCCTCAACCGTTACGTCAAGCAAACCATTACTCATCGAGCGCTCGCTCGTGGCCATGTCGAAGCCGGGGTGGCGCGTGGGCAGGGCGATCGGCGGGTCGGCCTGGTGGGGCGGCAGCGGGTCGCGGTCGCCGGCGCGCACGGTCAGGGCCGCGTAGCCCATGGCCGGCAGGCGCAGGGGCAGGCTGACGCGCACCGCGTTGACCGGCTCGCCCCGCGGGAACTTGAGCGGGTCGAGGCGCAGGCGGATCGCGCCCAGCTCCTGGCCGAGGCGCTGGTAGGGCAGCTCGGCGCCGTCGGGGCCGAAGACGCGGAAGGCGGGCAGCCGCTCGTAGCCGAAGAACTCGGCGAACGAGGCCCAGGCCGTTGGGAGATCGAGGGTCAGCTCGACCGTCTCGTCCAGGGGCTCCGGCAGCGGGTTGAAGACCACGGCGCGCAGCTCGCCCTCGGCCGGCGCGCCCGCAGCGGCCGCGGCCAGGGTGCCCGTGGCCTCTTCGGCCAGCAGCCCCGCGATCTGGCGGCACTGGCTGAAGCGGTAGCGCATATCCTCGTGCACCAGGTCCACGCTGCAGCCGCCCAGCGAGTCGTGGGGGTGGTTCTGGAGCAGCCAGCGCCAGGGGAGCTCGAGCAGCTCGCGCTCGTAGGGGCGCCCCAGCTCCAGGGCGGCCCAGGCGCCGAAGGGCTCGGCCCACTGGGTGAGCAGGCACTCGCAGGCGGCGTTGGCCTGCTTGAGCGGCGCGCGGCTGGAGAGCACGCCGGGGATCAGCCAGTGCTCGTTCTCGGCCCGGGCGGGCCTGGCCGGCTCGCGCAGCTCGCCCTCGATCTCGTGCGCGAACGCGCCGGCGTGGGGCAGCAGCTCGTCCAGGTAGGCGTCGAGGCTCGAGTGGGCCAGCTCGAACGGCGCGTCGGCCCAGCGGCCGTAGGCGTCCACCACCGCGTAGGCCGCCTCGTCCCAGGCCAGGTGGTCGGCGCCGTCGAAGGCGAGCAGGGGCGGCGCGGCGGTGGCCGCGGCCTCCTCGGCCAGGAAGGTCTCGAGGCGCTCCCAGGCCTCCTCGCGCTCGAAGCGGGCGCCGGGCACGTCGGCCTGGCGCACCTGGAAGGCGAAGGCGCAGTAGCCGCCGCGGCCGAAGCGGTAGGTGGGCAGGGCCGTGCCGTCGGCGCCGCGCCAGCTGAAGTGGCGCGAGGCGCTGTAGTTGGTGCCGCGCCACAAGAAGGCCCCCTGGAGGCCGAAGCCGGCGAAGATCTGCGGCAGCTGGCCGACGTGGCCGAACTGGTCGCAGACCCAGCCGGCCCGCGAGGGCTCGGCGCCGAGGCGGCGCGCCACCTCACGGCCGTAGCGCAGGTTGCGCACGAGCGACTCGCCGGAGACGAGGAACTCGTCGGGCACGGTGTACCAGGGGCCGACCACCAGCATGCCCTCGCGGGCGCGGGCCTCGACCTCGGCGCGGCGCCCGGGGCGCGCCTCGAGGTAGTCCTCGAGCATGATCGCCTGGCCGTCGGTGGTGAACGGGCCGCGCAGCCGACCTGCCGCCATGCCGTCCAGCACCGCGTCGAGCAGCCGCGCCAGGTCGCGCCTGTAGTGCTGCATCGGCCGGTACCACTCGCGGTCCCAGTGGGCGCTCAGCACGTAGTGGACCCGTCGCCTCGCCATCGCGCTCGTCCTCCCAAAGAAGCGGCGTAAGGGCGGCCCAGCGTCCCCGCCCACCTCGGGCGCCCGGCCCCGCATCCGGCGGGCGTAAGGGCGGCCCAGCGTCCCCGCCCAC
>DAOLDO010000013.1:18259-22004 GCA_035327325.1 Chloroflexaceae bacterium
CGTACCCGCATCCGGCGGGCGTAAGGGCGGCCCAGCGTCCCCGTCCACGGAGGGGGCGCCCGTACCCGCATCCGGCGGGGGTAAGGGCGGCCCAGCGTGGCCGCCCCGCGGCGTAGCGCGGACGGAGACTACCCCTTGACGGCCCCCGACAGCCCGTCCACGAAGTAGCGCTGGGCGAAGAGGAAGCCGATCAGGATCGGGATGATCACCATGATCGCGCCGGCGGCGATCAGGCGGAAGTCGGCGGTGAACATGCCGCGCAGGGCCAGCAGGCCGACGGGCAGCGTGTACAGCTCGCGGTTGCGCAGCATCAGCGAGGGCCAGAGCAGGGCGTTCCACGAGGTGACCGCCGTGAACACCGCCGCCGTGGCCACCGCCGGCCTGATCGTCGGCATCAGCACGCCCCACCAGATGCGCAGCTCGCTCGCCCCGTCAATGCGCGCCGCGTCAATCAGGTCGTTCGGCACCGACTTGTAGGCCTGGCGCAGCAGGAAGATGTTAAACGCGCTGAACACGCTCGGGAAGATCAGGGACCAGAGCGTATCGTAGTACTTGAAGACGTTGACCGCGAGGATGTAGCCCGGGATGTAGGTCAGCTCGGCGGGCACGATCAGGGTCGCCAGCAACGCGTAGAAGATCAGCTCGCGGCCGGGGAACTCCATCTTGGCGAGCGGGTAGGCCGCGAGTGAGGACACCAGCACGTTCAGGGCCACGGTGAGCGTGGCCACGAACAGGCTGTTGAGGAAGAAGCGCCAGATCGGCAGCTGGTCCCAGACCCGCCCGAAGTTGGCCAGGGTCGGCTCGCGCGGGATGAACTGGGGCGGCAGGCTGAACACCGCGTCGCCCGGGCCCTTCAGCGCCGTCATCAGCAGCCACATGAAGGGCAGCACCGTGGCCAGGCTGGCCAGCAGCAGCACCCCGTACCAGAACAGGTTGCTCGCCCAGCGCGGGCGCTGGCGCCCCTCCCGCGACGAGGGGATCGGCTTGGCAATCGTGCTCATCAAAACCACCTTCCGCGGCCAATGTCCGAGGGCGGGGGCCTGGGGGAACCCGGTCCCCCCAGATCAGCTCTCCCCGCGCTCGAGCAGGCGCACGTTGAAGATCGAGAAGCTCAGGGTGATGATCAGCAGCACCATGGCCACCGCCGAGGCGTAGCCCACGTTCTGCAGCCTGAAGGCCTGCTTCCACAGGTAGAAGACCATGGTCGAGCCGCTGTTGAGCACGCCGCCGGTGCCGCCGGTCAGCACGAAGATCTCGTCGAAGACCTTCAGGGCGCTCAGGCTCGAGATCACGGCCACGAAGACGATCGAGGGCCGCAGGCCGGGCACGCTCACATGCCAGTGCTTCTGCGCCTCGTTGCAGCCGTCAATCAGCGCGGCGTCGTACAGGTCCTCGGGGATGGCCTGCAGGCCGGCCAGGAAGACCACCATGTAGTAGCCGACACCCATCCAGGTGGTCATCAGCATCGCGATCGGCAGCGTGAAGCGCGGGTCAACCAGGAAGATGATCGGCCGCTCGATCAGGCCGAGCGAGAGCAGCAGGCCGTTGACCGGACCGCCGGTGCCGTCGAAGAGGAACTGCCAGGCGATGCCGATCGCCACGCTGCCCGTGATCACCGGGATGTAGTAGAGGGCCCGGAACATCCCGATGCCGCGCAGCTTGCGGTTGACCACGATCGCCAGGGTAATCGAGAGCACGATCAGCACCGGCGTCACCAGCAGGTAGGTGAACGAGTTGCGCAGCGACAGCCAGAACACGCCGTCCCGCACCAGCCGGCTGTAGTTCGCCAGGCCCACCGGCTCGGGCGGCGTCAGGATGTTGTACTCGGTGAAGCTCAGGTAGCCCACGCTCAGCAGCGGGTAGAGCGTGAACACCGACATGAAGGCGAAAGCCGGGAGCAGGAAGAGGTAGGGGGTGAGGCGCGCCCGCATTCTGTAGGTCATCTCGTTTCTCCTCACGGACTGGGGAGGGTCAGGGAGAGCCGGGCTCTCCCTGAGACCCTCTTCCATCCACGGGACAGCGCGAAGCGCCTACCTGATCAGCTCGTTGGCCTGGCTCACCGCGTCGGTCAGGGCGGTCTGGGGGTCCACGTTGCCGAAGAGGGCCGCCTCGATCGCCTGGCGCACGATGTCGTTCACCTCGGCCTGGTTGGGGATCTCGGGCAGGATGTTCTTCTGCTGCGAGATGATGCTCTCGGCGATCGGCCGGATCTGGTCCTCGATGGCCACGGGCTGCTGGGTGAAGAAGGGGTCCTCGTAGGAGGCCGGGGTCGAGGGGTAGATCGAGACGATCTGCGAGAACTCGAGCATGCTCTGCGGGTTGGTGAAGAAGGCCGCCAGGGCCGCGGCCGCCTTCGGGTACTGGGTGCCCTGGCTGACCACGATTGACATCGAGACCGGGGGCAGGGCGCCCGAGCGGCCCACGGCCCGCGGGGCCAGGGCCAGGTAGCCGTAGCGGCCCGGGTTGCTCTCGCGCACCAGGCGCACCAGCTGCGGCCCGGTCACGTAGAACGGCATCTGGGCCGCCGTGAAGCGCTCAAGCCCAACCCGGTCCTCGGCCGCGTTGAGCAGGATCAGGTCGCGGTGCAGCGCGCCGGCGTTGTTCATGTCCACGTAGTCCTGCAGCCACTGCACGGCCTCGGGCGAGTCGAAGGTGAAGGCGGTGCCGTCGGCGTTCATCACCTCGACGTCGCCCTCGTAGGCGATGGTCTGGAGCAGGTTGTCGGTCTGCATGCGCAGCCCGCAGGGGATGTTGGTCTGCTCGTAGAAGTCGAGGCAGAACTGCTTCTGCTCGTCGAAGGTCTTGGGCAGCTGCTCCAGCGTGTAGCCGGCCTCGCTGATCACGTCGGTGTTGACCAGGTAGGCGTCAACGGCCTGGTACCAGGGCACCTGGTAGCTGGCGCCGCCCACGTTGGTCTGGTTGAACAGGTCGGGGAAGTACTGGTCCTGCACGGCCTGGGGCAGGGCCTCGCTCATGTTCAGCAGCTGGCCGCTCTGGGCGAACTCCTGGACCCAGCCGGTCGGGATGTTGACCACGTCGGGCGCGTTGCCGGCGGCCAGGCTGTTGCGGTACTCCTCCTGGAGCGTGGCCTGCCGGTCCTCCCAGTTCACGGTCACGCCCGGGTAGGCCTCGTTGAAGCGGGCGATCGTGCTCTGGATGTACTCGTCGAAGGTGGGCGAGAGGTAGAAGGTCCAGAAGGTGATCTCGGCCCCCTCCTCGACGTCGGCGATGGCGGCCTCGGGGTTCGGGCCGGGCGTCGGGGTCACCACCACCTCGACCTGCTGCTCGACCACCTGGGTCTGCACCACCACCTGGGTCTGCACCACCACCTGGGGCTCGGCGGTGGGGACCTGTGCGGCGGGCGCCTGGCCGCCGCACGCCGCCAGCAGCAGCGCGAAGATGGCCATCAGCAGCGGGAGCCCGAACAGACGGTTGCGGCTCATACGGGTCTTCCTCCTTTGGAGACTTCCAACGACTGGCGAACGCGTGGCCGGTGGCTCCCGCCGGGCGTGGGCGGGCCGCGACGTGGGTATCTGTGCGGCGGGGCCCCCCCGCCGAGCTTCAAGCGCTGGTCACTCGACCGTCAGGTCGAAATCCACCTCGAAGGTGCGACCCCAGGGCAGCCGGACGCTCCCCGGCGCGATGGCGTAGCGCCCGCCGAGCCCCGGCAGCCGGGCCAGGGCGGCGCCGAGCCCCGCCTCGACCCGCTCGCGCGCCGCCTCGGCCTCCTCCGCGGTGCGCGGGT
>DAOLDO010000014.1:0-9683 GCA_035327325.1 Chloroflexaceae bacterium
CACCGATGATGTCGCGGCGTTCGAGGCTAGCCTGCCGGATCGCCCCTTTATCCTCTTCGTGGGCGCCCTGGGCAGACACAAGGGGCTCGACGTGCTGCTGGAGGGGTACCGCAGGCTCGAGCGGGACATCCCCCTTGTCCTGATTGGCTATCCCGTTGCCGAGACCGACGAGCTGCTGCGCGAGCTCCCGGCCGGCACCGAGGTTCTGCTCAACTGGCCGAACCAGGCTGTCATTGCCGCGATGAAGCGCAGCCTCTGTCTGACCCTGCCTTCTGTCTGCCCTGACGCCTGCCCCACCGTTATTATCGAGGCGCTCGCCTGCGGAGCCCCGGTTGTCGCCACGCGGGTGGGGGGCATCCCGGACATGGTTGTGCCTGGAGAGAACGGCCTGCTCTGCGCTCCTGGCGACCCGGAGAGTCTGGCCCGAGCGCTGGAGCAGATGGTGGACGATACGAGCCTGCGTGCTCGTGCCTGTGAGCGGGCGCCGGCCACCGCCAGACCGTTTCTGGCGAGTCGTGTGATCGAGACGATCGAGCGCGAGTACCAGAATGCCCTGCGCACTAGACAGGCTATCACCGTATGATACAAACTATCTCGGTTGTGATCCGCACATACACCGCCGAGCGCTGGCGCTACCTGGAGGCCTCGGTCGAGTCGGTGCTCGCGCAGACGCTGCGACCCGGCGAGTTGGTCCTGGTGGTGGACCACAACCCGGAACTCGCGGCACGGGCCCGGCGGCAGTGGTCGCACGCGCCCGTCGTCGTGGTCGAGAACGACCGGGCGCGAGGCTCGGCGGGCGCCTGGAACTGCGGTATCAGCGCGGCCCAGGGCGAGCTTGTGGCCTTTATTGACGATGACGCTGTCGCCTCGCCGGGCTGGCTCGAGCAGCTCACCGCGCCGTACACGCGCCCCGAGGTGCTCGGCGTAGGCGGAGCGATCATTCCCACTTGGCTCGACGGGCGGCCGGGCTGGTTCCCCGATGAGTTCGGCTGGGTGGTCGGCTGCACATATCTCGGGATGCCCACGACTGTGGCCCCGATCCGCAACCTGATCGGCTGCAACATGTCGTTCCGCCGCAACCCGCTGCTCGAGACAGGCGGGTTCTCTGAGGATCGGGGCCTCGGCCACATGGGCGGGCAGCCGGTCGGCTGCGACGAGACCGAGCTTTGTATCAGGCTTGGGCGCCGCTACCCGCGCTCCGTCTTGCTTCAGCACCCCGAGGCGGCAGTCTACCATCAGATCCCAGGTTCGCGCAGCACCTTCGCCTACTTCCTCCGGCGCTGCCGGCTGGAAGGCCGGTCGAAGGCGATTGTCGCCAGGCTCACCAGCACGGGCGAGGGCCTCTCGTCGGAACGAGCCTACACTTTCTCGACCCTGCCGCGCGGCGCACTCAGGGGGCTCACGGACGCGCTGAAAGGCGATCGCTCGGGCCTCGCTCGGACAGGAGCGATCGTCGCAGGGCTTGGGATCACCGCGGCCAGCTACGCGCAAATGTGGCTCAGCCTGCTGGCCGAACGAGATCGCGCACCGGGCGTAGGAGGTCGGGCTGTGCGCCCCGGCCAGGGTCCGTGGCCCGGATGATCAGCGCGGGGAGGTCTGTGCTAGTCAACTTCTACAAGCGCGGGTTCACCGTTGCGGCGCGCTGGGCCCAGGATAACCGAGCCCTGCTCTCGAATACAGCGGCGCTGGTGGGATCTATGGTGGCGAACTCAGGGCTAGGGTTCGTCTACTGGTGGTACGCGGCGCGCTTCGCCCCCCCTGAGGTCGTAGGCGCCGGCTCGGCGGCGATCGCCCTGCTCCTGCTCCTCTCGGCCATCAGCGTCATGGGCATGAGCACGCTGCTCATCACCAGGCTGCCTGGCTCGGCCCAGCCCCCTCGGGCGCTGATTCTGCCGTCGCTTGCGGTTGTAGGGGCGACGGCGACGATCATCGGGCTGTTGACCGCGGCGCTGGTCTTGCCGGGCTTCCGCGAGCTCGGGTTTCTGATCGCCACGCCGGCCACCCTGGCGCTCTTCGTCTGCGGGGTTGTGGCCAACACGCTCGCCCTGGTCATTGACGCCGTCACGATCGCACTGCTTCGCGGCAGCATCCAGTTCTGGCGCAACCTGGTGGCGGCTGCCGTTAAGCTTGCCCTGCTCGTCATAGCGGGGGCCCGGCTTGGAGAGCCGATCGTTATCTACTGGACCTGGACAATGAGTCTGGTCGTGTCGTTTGCTGTCCCGCTCGTCTGCCAGCTGCGCTCACCCTGGCGCGGGGGCGGCTCAGGGGTGCGCTGGCGACACCTGCTGGCACTCTGGCCGAGCGCGCTGAAGCATCACGCGCTCAACATTGTGCTGGAGGTCCCGCCGCGGGCCCTGCCGCTGGTCGTGACAGCAGTGCTTTCTCCGACCGTGAACGCGAGCTTCTACATCACGTGGATGCTCGCCCTGCTCGCGTTCTCGGTCATTGACTCATTGACCATGGTTATGTTCGCTATGGGCGCCGCCGACCCCTCACAGCTCCCGCAGCGGGTCCGCTCGACCCTGCGCCTGTCCCTCCTGCTCGGCTGTGGCATGGTGGCCGTCATAAGCGCCGGCGCCGGCCTGATGCTGTCTATTTTCGGCAGCGCGTACGCGAGCACCGCAGCCGACACCCTGCGCCTCCTCGCGCTGGCGGTGTTTCCGATCATCGTCCGAGACCACTATATCGCGGCACAGCGCATCAGCGGTGCGATCGGCCAGGCGACGATCATCACGGGGATCGGCGCGGCGCTAGAGGTGGGCTTCGCCGTTCTGGGCGCGGCCACCGCCGGGCTCGTCGGCCTCGCCGGGGGCTGGCTGATCGCGGTAGCACTCGAGGCCGCGCTGATGCTGCCATTTCTGTATCGCCTGCTAAACCGAGCGAGAGCACTATGATCACAGTCTGGACCAGCGCCACCAGCAGGCTCCGTCGGGTGCAGGCCCCATGGCTCTCGACCGCCCTGCAGACCTGTTTTTTCAGCAGCTTTGGCCTGCTCTACCTGGCCGTGGGGAACACCCTCTCGCGCTTCGACGAGCCCTATGCCGAGGTCAGCTTCTGGGCGGGGCTGATTGTCCTCTTCACGCCCTTTGTGATCCGCCTCCTGAGCCCGAGCCTCGTAAGGCAAGAGCGGATTTTCCTGATCTGTGCCCTCGCCATGTGGACCTACATCGTCAAGATCCTGCATAGCCCGGAGTACTTTACCTTCACCGACGAGATTCTACACTACCGATCCACAGAGAACATCCTGCGGACAGGGCTGCTGTTTGGTTACAACCCGCTGCTCCCGGTGAGCGCATACTATCCCGGCTTCCAGAACATCTTCGTTTCGCTCATACAGCTCGGCGACCTTCCGCTCTTCCCGGTCGGGATCCTCGTCGTGGGCCTGTCGAGGATCCTCTTCGCCGCGGCACTCTATCTCTTCTACGAGCAGGCAAGCGAGTCGAGCTACGTCGGCGGTGTCGCCTCGGTGATCTACGCCGCAAACCCGTTCTTTCTTTTTCACACCTTCCAGGCTGCGTACGCGTCGGTCGCCCTGTCGCTGGCCGCCTTTGTGCTGGCCTGGCTGCTGCGAAGCCAGCACTATGGCGTGAGCCCCGGAGCAAGGCGACTGGTGCTCATCCTCGCGTGTGTGAGCATCGTCGTGACACACCACCTCACGAGCTACATGCTCGCGATCTTCCTGTGCATCTGGCTGGTGATGAGCATCAGCCTCAAGGCCACCAGGCAGGCGAGTGGCATCGGCCCGTTCGCCCCGCTGCTGCTCGTAGCCCTGGCGGCGGGCTGGACCCTGGCGGTTGCGCAGATTACCGTTGACTACATGGTGCCTCAGGGAAGGGCCGTCCTGCAGGAGATCTGGGGCATCGCAACTGGCCAGACCGAGCCCCGGAAGCTGTTTCAGGCTTCAACCGGGAGCGTCGCGCCGCCCCTCGAGCAGTTTACAGCCTACGTGTCGGTGCTGCTGCTCCTGGCCGGCCTTGGCCTCGGCCTGATCCAGGTCTGGCAGCGCCACCGCGCGAACCCGCTGATCCTGGCCCTCGCGGTCGTCGCCTCCGCCTACCCGGTGTCACTTGGCCTGCGGGTCACACGCCTGCACTACATCACCACGCGGGCTTCCGAGTACGTTTTTATGGGGCTGGCGCTGATCATCGCCCTGGGAGTAGCAGCATTGTTGCTGTCCCCCGGCAGGGTCGCCTGGCACCAGCGCGGCGTCAGCTTGATGGCGCTGACGGCGATCCTGGGCGGCATCATTCTGGGTTGGGGACCGGCCTCGCGTCAGCCAGGCCCGTATCTTGTCGCGGCGGAGGTTCGTTCCATCGAGCCGCTGAGCATCGCCGTGGCGGAGTGGACGGAGGAGCATTTAGGTGTGCAGCGCTTCGTGGTCGCCGACCGGAGCAACGCGATCCTGCTCTCGGCGTACGGATACCAGAACCCGGTTGACACCGTGAACTCGACGCTGGCAATCCCCATGGTTTACTTCGCGCCTGTGTTCGGCCCCGGCGAGCGGGCGCTCCTCTGCGAGGGCAAGGTGTCACACATTGTGGTAGACCACCGGCTGAGCAGCGATCTTCCCATGTCGGGCACGTACTTCTGGCCCGATGAGCCGAACGCCTTCCGGCACGAGCGCCCGATCGACCCAAGATCGCTCGAGAAGTTCGATCGGGAGCAGGACTTGAACCGTATCCTCGACACTGGTGATATCGTCATCTACGACACCTACAGGGTGCGCTGTGATCAATAAGCTTTTGCGCGGCCACCCGCTTGCGCTCATCGCGGTCGGGCTGGTAAGCGGCGCCGTGCTCTGGCCGCTCTGGCGGGCCATTGCGGCATTGCTGCTCGGGTTTGCCCTCAGCGGCTACCTGGTGGCGGTTCTCGTCAGAGCGAGGGTTCCCCAGTTCGAGCGGCACATCTACAGCCTGAGCATAGCGTTCTGCCTCGCTGCGACGGGCGGTCTGCTGCTCTACGTGGTGGGGCTCCCACTCAACGCTGCGGCCTGGCTTGGCTACTACACGGTCCTGAACGGCGGTATGGTCGGGCTGATTCTCTGGACCAGGCAGGTCACCGCAGCCGAGCTCCTCCGGCTGCTGCTCCACACAGGGGCGGGCAGAACCGTGCGCGCCTTGGGCGACCCGCTGGCGCGAGGAGACATCCTCTGGAACGCCCTTCTCACCGCGCTAATTGTGGGGCTGGCACTTATCATCAACCAGGTGGGAAGCCTGACGCAGCCACAGATCCCCTACACGATGTTATGGTTCATCCCGGCCCCGTCTGACGAGGCCGAGCCGGCGCCCGGGCTGCCGCTGCACTGGCATATGGCAATCCGCAATATGGAGCTAAGGGAAACCAGCTTCCGGCTGGAGGTCGTCGTTGACGGGGCGGTCGCTGAGACCTACGACGTGGGGTTGCTGCCGCGTAACCAGACCTGGACGGAGACGCTGGCGGTGACGGAGCCGCCGCCCGAGATGATCGAGCTGCGCCTGTACAGGCAGCCGGACACGACCACCGTCTACCGGCACGTGCGGGTCAGCCTGAGGGATGCCATCGCGTCACCCTCGGGCAGGGAGGCCCCCTGAAGCCGGCGGCAGCGCGAGCGATGCAAGAGGGGCGGGAGCGGGCCTAGGGCGTCTGCTCGCCCCAGAGGAACTCGGCGATCGCGGGGGAGACGGTGATCGAGTGGCCGGGGCGGACCAGGGTGACGCCGAAGGTGGGCGAGCTGTCGCCGACGGTGAAGGCGGCGCCGGGGATGAGGTCGTTGCTCTGGAGGTAGCGGATCAGGTCGGTGTTCTCCTCGGCCTCCTCCATGATCCGCTTGACCACGAAGGCGGCGCCGGGGGCGGCCTGGTCGAGGCGGGTGCTGCCCTCGTAGGTCTCGGCGTTGCCGGGGATCGGGTTGCCGTGGGGGCAGGTGGTGGAGGCGCCGACCAGCGAGGTGATGTGGGCCTCCATGGTCGGCGAGAGGGCGTGCTCGAGGCGCACGGCCTCCTCGTGGATGAGGTGCCAGGGCATGCCCATCACGTCAACCAGGAAGCGCTCGAGGATGCGGTGGCGGCGCACCATGGCCTCGGCGAAGCTGAAGCCCTCGGGGGTGAACTGGATCTCGCCGCGGGCGTCGCGGGTGATCAGCTTCTTCTCCTCGAGCTGCTTGAGGATGTGGGTGACGGTGGGCGGCTGCACGCCCATCCAGCGGGCCAGGCGCGCGGCGATCACGGGCTCGTTGCGCGCCGCGAGGTAGTAGACCACCTCGAGGTACTCGCGCTCCTTGGCCGTCGGGCCCTCTTCGCCGGCGTGGTGCCGCCGGCGAGGGTGCTTGCTCTTCGCGCGTTCGGCGTCGTTCACGGGCTACCCCCATCGGTATCTGGAACATCTATTTCAGGCTCATTATAGCCCGGCGCCCCGCCAGGGGCAACCGCGGCAGGCGACCCCGGGCCCCCCGCTATGCTATAATCGCCGCAGCGGTACCAGGAATGGAAGCGGACGCCATGCAGCGAGTCGAGACGCGCACGGGCCAGCTTGGCCTCGTGGGCGGCATCAGGCAGGAGCGGAGCGACCTGATCACGGTGGTCGAGCCGGCCTCGCCCTTCGCGCCCGAGGCCCGCAAGGGCAAGCTCTACCTGCTGGTCGAGGCCGACGAGGGCGCCCCCCGCGCCGCGGCGGCTTGCCAGCTCGTGGCCAGGGCGATCAGGCGCAGCTTCTACGAGGACGGCAGCTTCAGCGTGACCTCGGCCCTGCGCGCGGCGATCAGGGCGGCCAACAAGGCCCTCTACGAGCAGAACTTCAACCTGCCGCCCCACCAGCGGGTCTACGTCGGCCTGAGCTGCGCCGTCCTGCGCGACGGCGACCTCTTCGTCGCCCAGGTGCAGCCGGCCCAGGTCTACGTGCTCAGCGAGGGCCGCCTGCGCGCCCTGCCCGCCCACCCCTCGTGGGACCCGGCCCACGTCAGCGTGGCGCCCTTCGCCCGCGCCGGGGCCCTCGGCACGAGCCTGTTCATCGAGCCCGAGCTGTACCGCTGCACCATGGCTGTGGGCGCCGCGGCGCTGCTCTGCTCGAGCAACTTCGCCCGCCCCCTGGGCCGCCCCGAGGTCGAGGCGGCCCTGCGCCAGAGCGAGCCCGCCGCCGCCGTCGAGCAGCTCGCCCTGACCGCCGCGGCCCACGAGCTGGGCGAGGCCCACGCCCTGGCCCTGGCCCTGTCCCCGGCGGCCAGGTCGGCGCCCGTCAGCCCCGCCGGGGTGGCCGAGCGCGGCCGCCTCGCCGCCCGCTCGCTGGGCGCCGTGCTCGCGGGCCTCGCCGGCGAGGCCGGCAGGCTCGCCAGGCGCGCCCCCCGCGCCGCGCCGCCGCCCGCGCCCGCCCCTCGCCCCGACCCCCTGCGCACCATGCCCGAGGAGCCGCGGGCCACCCCTGCGCCAATCCCGCGCCCTGCCCCCCTCGACCTGGGCGAGAGCCTGGGCGAGCGCTACGAGCAGGCCCGGCGCGCCGCCCCCGACCGGGCACCCCTGCGGGCCGAGAACCTGCCCCCCTCGGCTTTCCTCGGCGAGGGCGTCGCCCCCGGCCCCGTCACCCGGCGGGTTGACCTGAGCGACCCGGGGCTGACGGCCCCGGCCAGGCCCTACAGGCCGCGCTACGAGGCCCGCCCACTGGTTGACCTGAGCTGGGGCGAGCGCCTGGCCCTGCCCTTCCGCCGCGTCGCCATGGGCGCCGAGGATGTGTGGCGCGCCCGCCGCGGCCGGCGCGCCGCCCCGCCCCCGCCGCGCCCCATCCCCCGCGGCCAGGGCCTCTCCTACAGGCGCACCAGGGCGCCCTTCCCCTGGGCCCTGCTGGTCGGCCTGGTGCTGGCGGTCTCCGCCCTGATCTTCTACGGCCTCACCCTGACCCGCCAGAACGACCAGCAGCTGGCCCTCGAGTACTTCACCGCCGCCGAGGGGCGCCTGGCCGCCGTGCGCGACGCCCCCGACGAGGCGACCGCCATCGCCGCCCTCGACCTGGCCCGCCAGGCCATTGACGAGGTGCGCGCCAGCCCCTTCGTCACCGACACCAACCCCTCCCTCTGGCTGCGCCTCCAGGAGCTGCAGCGCGAGTATGAGCGCGCCCTCGCCGCCGTGCAGCGCCTCACCTTCTTCGACAGCCCCGAGGTGCTGGCGACCCACCCGTCGCCCACGGGCCTCTTCGCCAGCGTGGTCGTGCCGCCGGCCCTGGCCAACGTGACCGACACGAACGTGCTCGAGGGCCTGCGCTATATCTACGCCCTCGACGTCGGCGCGACCAACGCCCGCCTCTACAGGGTGCCCCGCGACGGCGGCGCGCCCCAGGCCTACCTCAGCCCCGGCCAGGCCGTCGGCACCACCGTGGTCGGCCCGATGCGCGCCGCCCTCTGGCGCATTGACCAGGTGGTGGCCGTGGACGAGGCGCCTAGCGGCTTCGGCTACTACTTCCGCAACGCCGGCGCCTGGAACTACTCCAAGCTCGGCGCCAGCGAGATCTGGAGCCCCCGCGACCGCCTCGACGTCGAGGAGTACGGCGGCAACCTCTACGTCTGGGGCGCCCAGCCCAACGAGATCCTGCGCTTCCGCTCGGGCAGCTACGGCGACACGCCCGACTACTGGCTCAACCCCGCCGCCATCCAGAGCCTCGACCTCAGCACTGTGGTTGATATGGCCGTTGACGGCAGCATCTACCTGCTGCGCTCCGACGGCACCGTGCTCGTCTTCAGCCAGGGCCAGCCCGTGGGCGAGATCGCGCCCGAGGCGATCACCCCGCCGATCACCGCCGTGACCCGCTTCTTCGTCACCGGCAGCTCCCCCGAGGACGGCTTCGTCTTCCTGGTTGACACGCTGAACGAGCGCGTCATCCAGATGGAGAAGGTCAGCGGCGAGGTGATCCAGCAGATCAAGGTCCGCCCTGACGGCGACGCGCGGCTCGACCAGCTGGCCAATCTGTTCATTGACAGCAGCGGCGCCCGCCCCATCCTCTACCTGGTCAACGCCGGCCAGATCCTGCGCGCCGAGCTGCCCGCGCCGCCCCGCTCGTTCCGCGAGAGCGCCGAGGGCACGCCCGCACCCGCCCCGACGCCATGATCAGGCGCCTGGCCCCCCTCCTCCTCGCCGCCCTGCTCCTGGTCGGCTGCGGCGCCGAGCCGGCCGCCGAGGAGCTGATTGGCGTGGGCGGCGGCAGCCCCCAGCAGGTGGTCGAGAGCTTCCTCGAGGACCTCAACGAGGCCCTGGCGGCCCCCCTCGGCGAGCCCGCCGTGCGCCGGGCCTGGGCCGAGCGCCTGGCGAGCCACTTCGCCCCCAGCGAGCGGGCCGACCAGCGCGCCGCCATGGCGTCCATGCTGGCCCGGTTCGCCACGAGCGCCGCCAGCCCCGCCGTCGGCAGCAAAGCCACCCTCGAGCTCACCTGGACGCGCATTGACCTGCTCGAGCAGGACGGCGAGCGGGCCCGCGTCCGCGTGGTTGACGGAGTCATGACCCTGCGCTTCCTTAACGGCGAGGGCGAGGTGGTGCGCGAGCGCTCCGGCGGCATCACCGACGTGATCGGCCAGGAGAGCGGCTGGCTGCCGACGCTGCGCGTCGGGGGGAGCTGGTTTATGACCGAGGGGTAGCTCCGGGAGAACCAGGTTCTCCCAGGCCCTTGCTCAGTGGGGGGAATGGGGGAACCAGATTCTCCCAGGCCCTTGCTCAGTGCGGGGGAATGGG
>DAOLDO010000014.1:9783-21750 GCA_035327325.1 Chloroflexaceae bacterium
GGGGGAACCAGATTCTCCCAGGCCCTTGCTCAGTGCGGGGGAATGGGGGAACCAGGTTCCCCCAACTCCACCTCACGCCCAGTCGGGCAGGTAGGCCGGGTCGCGCCTGGCCTTCTTGCCGACGATGGTGAGGGAGAGGCGGCGGTAGTCGTCGCGCTCGTCGCGCTCGATGAAACCCTCGTCAATCAGGCGCTCGACCAGGTCCTCGATCGCGCTGAGGCTGAGGTGGCGCAGGGCGCCGTGCTCGGGCAGGCGCTCGGGCTCGACCGGACTGGCGGCCGCGCCCTTGAGGGCCTTGGCCAGCCCGCTGCGGCCCATGGCGAAGGGCAGGTTGGCCAGCCCGTCGAGCAGGCGCCGCACGTCGTTGCGCGGGTCGTCGTCGCGGGGCGGCAGCCCCTGGGGCGCGCGGCCCGCCCGCGTGGCGCGCGTGCCCGGCCCGGCCTGCGGCGCGCAGATGTCGCACCCGGTGCGGCAGGCCGACATCCGTTGTCCGAAGTGGGCCGCCAGTGAGCGGTGCCGGCACTCGGGGGCGCGGGCGTAGGCGGCCACGGCCTCGACCCGCTGCTCCTGGCGCTGCCTGTAGTCGCGCAGCAGGGCGTCAATGCGCGCCGCCACGTCCGGTGGGGCGGGCAGCAGCTCGAGCAGGGGCAGGCGCGGCCCGCCCCGGAAGCGCAGGAAGCCCGCGTCGTGCCACTCGAGCAGCAGCCCCTCGATCGCGGCCGGGCTCACCCCCGCCCGCTCGGCCAGCAGCAGCAGGTCCACCTCGGTCCAGACACCCTCGGCCAGTCCGGCCAGCTCGGCGGCGCGCGCGGCCGTCTCGTCGGGCGGGGGCGCGCCGGTCAGGGCCAGGCTGGCCGTCTCGGGGGCGTCGAAGTGTCGGCGCAGCAGGCCCACCCGCTCGAGCATGCTCAGGCCGACCCGCACCAGCGTGTCGTCGTCGCCGGGCAGGGCCCGCTGGAGCTGGGCCGGGTCCACCACGTCGAAGGTGCCGCGCATAAGCCGGCGCACCGCCTTGAACAGCTCGCGCAGGTCGTCGCGGGTGATCGCCTCCTCCTCGAGCCATGTGCTCAGGCGGCCCTTGTCGCTGGCGGCGTAGAGCAGGACACACGTGGCGGGCCGGCCGTCGCGCCCGGCCCGTCCGGCCTCCTGGTAGTAGGCCTCGACCGACTGGGGCAGGTTGTAGTGGATGATCCCGCGGATATCGGGCTTGTCAATGCCCATGCCGAAGGCCACGGTGGCCACCAGCACCCGGGTCGCCCCGCTCATGAAGCGCTCCTGGGCGGCGGCCCGGTCGGGCACCTGGGCGTGGTAGTGGTCGGCCTCGACGCCCGACTGGCGCAGGGCCTGGGCCAGCTCCTCGCAGGCCTGGCGGGCGCGGGCGTAGACGATCACCGGGCCCTCGATCTGCCGGCACAGGTCAATCACGGCCTGGAGCTTCTCGTCGCGGTTGCCGGCTCGCACCACCTGGAAGTAGAGGTTGGGCCTGTAGACCGAGGCCACGATCGTCTCGCACTCGCCGAGGGCGGCCCTGATCTCGGCCTGGGTCTCGGCCGAGGCCGTCGCGGTGAGGGCCAGCACCGGCGGGCGGCCCAGCTCCTCCAGGGCCTGGCCGATGAACAGGTAGTCGGGGCGGAAGCTCATGCCCCAGAGGCTCAGGCAGTGGACCTCGTCCACCACGAAGCGCGAGACTCCGCAGCGCCTGAGGGCGTGGAGGAAGGCCCGCTGGCGCAGGCGCTCGGGGGCGATGTAGACCAGGCGGAACTGGCCGGCGGCGAGGCCGCGCAGCCGGGTCCCTAGCTCACCCGCGCTCAGCGACGAGTTGATCAGGGTCGCGTGGGGGCGGGCCTGCTCGGGCAGCCCGTCCAGCTGGTCCTTCATCAGGGCGATCAGGGGGCTGACCACCACCGTGGCCCGGGGCAGCAGCAGGGCGGGGAGCTGGTAGGTCAGGGATTTGCCGGCGCCCGTGGGCATCACCGCCAGGGTGGGGGCGCCGGCCAGCACGCTCTGGATGATGCGGGCCTGGTTGGGCCGGAAGTCGCTCAGGCCGAAGATGTCGCGCAGGACGCTGTAGGCCTCCTCGGGGAGCGGCGGCGCGGGCGCGTCCGCGGGCGCGGGGGCGACGCCGCGGGGGGGCTCGTCGGCGCGGGCCCCGGCGAGGCCAAGGACGCGGGCGACAGACTCGCGCTCGGCCCCCTCGTGGGCGGTCAGCTGGGCGGCGAGGGCGGGGGCCGCCTCGGCGTCGGCGGCGAGGGCGGCGGCCCTGGCGAGGAGCTGCAGGTCGGCCACGGCGGGCGTGTAGCCGGGGCGGAGCATCAGGGCGTCAATCTGGCCGCGTGCCGCCTCGGGGTCGCCCCCCTCGAGGGCCAGCTCGGCGAGGCGGCGGTTGGGGGCGACGGCGGCGGGGTCGAGCTCGGCGGCCTGGGCGTAGGCCTCGGCGGCCTCCTCGGGCTGGCCGCGCGCGCGCAGGGCGTCGCCGCGCAGCAGCCAGGCGAAGGTCAGGTGGTCCTCGTCCTCGGCCAGGGCGTCGAGGGCCAGGTCGAGCTCCGCGAAGCGGCGGGCGGCGAGCAGGGCCCGTGCCCGCAGCTGGCGCCGGCTCTGGCTGGGCGGGCGCTCGGCGTCGAGGGCGTCGAGCAGGGCCAGGGCCTCGGCCCCGCGCCCCATGTCCACCAGGACGCGGGCGCGGCCCTCGCGCAGGGTGACGGAGGCGGGCTGGTCGGCCAGCCACGCGTCGAGATAGGCGAGCAGGGCGTCGTGGTGGCCCCAGCGGCTCAGGTAGGCCACCAGGCCCTTGCGCGCGGCGCCCACCACCAGGGCCAGGGCGGCGGGCGGGAGCTCCAGCAGGGTGTTGCGCTCGGCGACGGCCATGGCGGCCATGATACCACGGCTCTGCACCGCGGGGGGCGCTCGCAACGGCGCGCCCGCGGCACGGGCTTTGCTCCGACCTGGCCGTGGGCCCGCGCCGCGGCGCGCGGCGCGTCATCTGTAGAGGCAGGAGGACCAGCGATGGCGATGGATCTGCTCCAGCAGTTCTTCGGCGACGGCGGGCGCCAGGACGACTACGACGACTTCGTGCGCCGCTTCGAGAGCAGCCCCGAGGAGATCTCGGACGAGGAGGCATCCCGCCGCTACCGCGAGATGCTGCACAACGCGCCGCCCGAGCTCGTCGAGGAGGCCAACGAGCACGCCCTCACCCACCTGAACACCGACCAGCGCCGAGCGCTCGCCCGGCGCTTCCGCGAGGCCAACGACGACCCCGGCACGTCCTTCCACGGCTTCAGCTTCCGCGACGAGGACGAGGCCGCCCAGCCGCGCAACCTGGGCCGCATGATGAAGCAGGCCGACGAGCAGGACCAGGGCCTGCTCGAGCAAATCCTGGGCGTAGGCCAGAGCCGCAGCATGGGCGGCGGGCAGGGTGGCGACCCCGGCTCGCTCCTGAGCACCCCCCTGGGCAAGGCGGCCCTGGCGGCGGGCGCCGCCTTCCTGGCCAACCGCTTCCTCAGCGGTCGGGGCCGCGGCGCGCCCGGCGGCCTCGGCAGCATGCGCAAGGGCGGCGGGGGCGGCGGGATCTTCTAGAGGGCTCCCACGCTGACCTTGCGCCAGGCCCTCACCCCCGCCTCGCATTGCTCGGCACCCCCTCTCCCGCGCGCGGGGGGGGGGGCTGGGGGGTGAGGGCGTAACCAGCGTTTGACTTCAGCCGCTCGGGACTAGCCGCCGCCCAGGGCGTGCATCGTCTCGCGCAGGGCGGGGTAGACTCCCCTGTAGGTGGCGTACAGCTCGTCATAGGCCCGCGCCCGTCCCGCGTCCGGCTCGGTCGCGCCGGTGACGCGCACGCCGCCGGCGACGGCCTCGGCCACGTCTGCGAACACGCCCGCGCCGACACCGGCGAGGAGAGCCGCGCCGTAGGCCGGGCCCTCCTCGGCGGCCAGGGTCTGCACCGGCGCGCCGTAGATGTCGGCCTGGAGCCGGAGCCAGAGGGCGTGACGCCCACCGCCGCCCGTGGCCCGGATCTCGTCGGCGGGCACGCCCAGGCCGCGCATGATCTCGAGCCCGTCGCGCAGGGCGAAGACCACGCCCTCCATCACCGCGCGGGCCATGTGGCCGAGGCCGTGGCGCCCGGTCAGGCCCACCCACGCGCCCCTGGCCAGCGGGTCCAGGTGCGGAGTGCGCTCGCCGCTCAGGTAGGGCGCGAAGAGCAGCCCCTCGGCGCCGGGCGGGGCCGCCTCGGCGAGAGCGGCGAGCTGGACGAAGCTCAGCTCGGGGGCGACGGCGCGCAGTGTGTCGCGCAGCCACTGGAGGGCGCCGCCGGCCGCGAGCGTGACGGCCATCAGGTGGTAGGCGCCGGGCACGGCGTGGCAGAAGCCGTGGAGCCGCCCGCCCGGGTCGAGGGCGGGCTCGTCGCTGTGGGCGAAGAGCACCCCCGAGGTGCCAATCGAGCTGCTGACCACCCCCGCGCGCACCACGCCCGTCCCCACCGCCGCCGCCGCGTTGTCGCCGCCGCCCGCCACCACCGGCAGCCCGGCGGGCAGGCCGAGCTCCTCGGCCACCTCGGGGCGCAGCCGGCCCGTCACCTCGGGGCCCTCGTGGACGCGCGGCAGCCAGGCCCGCGGGATGCCGAGGGCGTCGAGCACCGCCTGGCTGTAGTCGCGGGAGCGCAGGTCGAGCAGCAGGGTGCCCGCCGCGTCCGAGGCGTCGGTGGCGCGCTCGCCGGTGAGCAGCAGCCTGATATAGTCCTTGGGCAGCATCACGCTGGCGACGCGAGCGTAGTGCGCGGGCTCCTCGCGGCGCAGCCAGACGATCTTGGGTGCCTGGAAGCCGGTGAGCGCCGGGTTGCCCGTGATCGCGATCAGGCGCTCGGCGCCCACCAGGGCCGCGATCTCCGCGCAGGCCGCGGCGGTGCGCTGGTCGTTCCAGAGGATGGCCGGGCGGACCACCCGGTCGCCCGCGTCGAGGAAGGTGGCGCCGTGCATCTGGCCGGTCAGCCCGAGGCCGGCGATCTGCCCCGCCGGCACGCCGCTCTGCGCCACGGCCGCGCGCAGGGCCCCGCGAGCCCCCCGCCACCAGTCGGCCGGGTCCTGCTCGCTCCAGAGGGGGCGCGGCTGGCTGAGCGGGTACTCGGCCGTGGCCGCGGCGAGCACGCGCCCCCCGCGGTCGGCGACCACCGCCTTGGCGCCCGAGGTGCCGATGTCGAGGCCGATCAGGTAGGTCATGGCGCGTCCTCGCCTGGTTGAGACCAGAGACCAGGGACCAGGGCCGGGCAGGGTGCGGCCCCGGCTGTGGTTCTGGCAGCGTGCGGCCCTGGTCGTTCGTCTTTGGTCCCTGGTCCTTCGTCGTCCGTCTGCGCTAGCGCGTCCCCAGCAGCACCTCGACGGTGAGCTGGTCGAGGCGCTCGTAAGGGAGGCCGCGGGCGCCGAGGGCCGCCCGGTCGAACGCGCGCCCCTTGAGGGACTCGGCGGCCTCCCGGCTGTAGACGTGGGGGGTGTGGTCGCCGGCGTTGATCTCGGCCAGCAGGGCCTGGATCTCCGGGTCGGCGTTCCACTGGCGCGCCTTCTCCTTGAGGATGAGGTAAGTGCGCATGCAGCCGCGGGCGAAGTCCTTCACGCCCGCGTAGTCCTCGCTGCGGTAGGCGTGGGCGTCGAAGTGGCGCGAGCCCTGGTAGCCCACGTCCTCGAGGAACTTCACCAGGAAGAAGGCGTTCTTCGGGTTCACCGCGCCGAAGCGGAAGTCCTGGTCGTAGCGGCCGGGCGCCTGGTCGTTCAGGTCAATGTGGAAGAGCTTGCCGGCCTCCCACGCCTGGGCCACGCCGTGGAGGAAGTTCAGCCCCGCCATCTGCTCGTGGGCCACCTCGGGGTTCAGGCCGACCATCTCGGGCCGCTCCAGGGTGGTGATGAAGGCCAGGGCGTGGCCCACCGTGGCCAGGTAGATATCGCCGCGGGGCTCGTTGGGCTTGGGCTCCAGGGCGAAGCGCAGGTCGTAGCCCTGGTCCTGCACGTAGGCGCAGAGGAAGTTGAGCGCCTCGCGGAAGCGCTTGAGCCCCTCGGCAGGGTCCTTGGCCGCGTCGGTCTCGGCGCCCTCGCGCCCGCCCCAGAAGACGTAGGTGCTGGCCCCGCACTCGACGCCGAGGTCAATAGCGCGCATGGTCTTCTGCAGGGCGTAGGCGCGCACCTGGGGGTCGTTGCTGGTGAAGGCGCCGTCTTTGAAGGCGGGATCGGTGAACAGATTCGTGGTCGCCATCGGCACGACCAGGCCGGTCTCCCTCAGCGCCGCCTTGAAGTCGCGCACGATCTGGTCGTGCTGGGCGGGCGTGGCGTCTATCGGCACGAGGTCGTTGTCGTGGAAGTTGACGCCCCAGGCGCCGACCTCTGCCAGCAGGTGCACGAGCTCGACCGGCGAGAGGGCCTTGCGCACGGGCTCGCCGAAGGGGTCGCGCCCGAGGTTGCCCACGGTCCACAGGCCGAAGGTGAACTTGTCGGCGGGCGATGGGGTGTAGCTCATCTGGAGTCCTTTCCGGGCGGGCCGTGGCCGCGCCCGGCTACGGGGGTGCGTCGCTATGATACCGCCGACGGGGGCCGGCGGCAACGGACTGCCTCGCGTCAGCGCCCTGGTCGGCCCCGCGCCCTGTGGAGCGCCCGAGCTGTCCTGGGGAGGTGTCACGCCCGGGCCAGGTGGCCAGATGGGAGACGTAAGGGCGGCCCGGCGAGGCCGCCCGCCTTGGGGCGCCCGGGTGGCCAGATGGGAGGCGTAAGGGCGGCCCAGCGTGGCCGCCCGCCTTGGGGCGCCCGGGCGGCCAGGTGGGGGCGCCCGTACTGCCTCGCGGTGGGCGTAAGGGCGGCCCAGCGAGGCCGCCCGCCTTGGGGCGCCCAAGCGCCTACCCCCCCGCCTCGCTGTAGCTGAAGTAGGCGAAGTCGGCGGGCGCCCGCGTCCCCTCCAGGTCCTGCGCGCACAGGGCGATGAAGGTGCCCGTGAAGGACAGGCCGCCACAGTAGTCGTCCGAGAGCTTGCCGGCGTCGAAGGCGGGCCCCACGGGCCGCCAGTTCGCGCCGTCCGGCGAGGCGAAGAGGCGCAGCTCGGCGTCGTCGAAGCTGGCCCGCAGGTGGACCCGCGGCCACGCCTCGACGTCCAGCTCCTCGGCCAGGGGTTCGTCGTAGCTGCCGTTGTCGTGGACCAGCACGCCGAGGCGGCGCCGCCCCTCGTCGTCGCGGCTGACCCGCAGGTAGACCCAGTTGGCCGTGTTGTAGAAGAGGGCCATGCCGGCCATCTGCTTGAAGCTGCGCGGCGCGAACTCGAGGCAGGTCTCGGCGACGGCCTGGTGGGCCTGCAGCCGCCGGCCCACCAGGCTCTGGTCGTGGCGCGAGCGCAGCGACTCGCGGCCGCGCAGGCGCAGGTGGCCGGGCCGCTCGCGCAGGGTGACCCAGCTCTCGTCGGTGGGCACGCGCAGGGTCTGCCAGGGCAGGCCAAGCTCGTCCCGGTCGAAGTCGTCGCGCTCGGGCGCGGCGGCGAAGGGGTGAGGCTCCAACCGGGGGGCCGGCGCCTGGACCCGCGGGGCGTTGCCGCCGCCGGCCAGGCGCGGCCAGCCGTCGGCGCCCCAGGCGAGCGCCTGGAGGGCCGTCTCGCGCCCCAGGTTGCACCGGCGCAGCGCGGCGCCGGGCGGGTCGAGGGGGCGCCCGCAGAGGTGGGCGAGGTACCACTCGCCCCCCTGCGTCTCCACCAGGCTGCCGTGCCCGGCCTTCTGCAGGGCCAGGTCGGGCCGCCCGTACGAGGTGAGCAGCGGGTTCTCGGGGTGGACCTCGTAGGGCCCGAAGAGCTCGCGCGAGCGGGCCACGGTCACGGCGTGCTCGTAGACGGTGCCGCCCTCGGCCACCACCAGGTAGTACCAGCCGTCGCGCCGGTACAGGTGCGGCCCCTCGGTCACGCCGATGCTGGTGCCCGTGAAGATCAGGCGCGGCTCGCCGACCAGGCCGCCCTCGGCATGGCTGTACTCCTGGATGACGATGCCCGAGAAGCGGTCGCGCCCCTTGCGGTGGTCGTAGCGCATGTTCAGCAGCCACTTGCGCCCGTCCGCGTCGTGGAAGAGCGAGGGGTCGAAGCCCGAGCTGTTCAGGTAGATCGGCTCGGACCAGGGGCCCTCGGCGGACTCGGCGGTGACCAGGTAGTTCGGCGTGTCGGCGAAGGTCTCGCCGGGGCCCCAGTTGCGCACGCTGGTGTAGATCAGGTAGAAGCGCTCGCCGTCGTGGGTCAGGCAAGGCGCCCAGACGCCGCTTGAGTCCCCGCAGCCGCGCAGGTCGAGCTGGCTGACCCGATCGAGGGGGAAGCCCAGCAGTCGCCAGTTGACCAGGTCGCGCGAGTGGTGCAGGGCGACGCCGGGGAACCACTCGAAGGTGGAGCATGCGATGTAGTAGCCATCGCCGACGCGCAGGATGGCCGGGTCGGGGTTGAAGCCGCGCAGGATGGGGTTGGTGATCATAGGGGCTCCCGGGGGCAGGGGCTACTTCACGGCGCCCGCCGTGAGGCCCTGGACGAGCCGGCGCTGGAGCAGCAGGAAGAGCAGGATGATCGGCAGCGAGACGACGACGGCGCCGGCGCAGACGAGGTCATAGCGGGCCTGGTTGTTCATGTTGCCCGAGAAGAGCAGCAGGCCCTGGGGCACGGTCCTGATGCGCAGGATGCTGGCGAAGAACAGCTCGTCCCAGGCGGTCAGGAAGATGAAGATCGCCGTGGAGACCAGGCCGGGGCCGGCGAGGGGCATCACGATGCGCCAGAAGGCCGTGAAGCGGGTCGCCCCGTCCACCATGGCCTGCTCCTCGAGGTCAACCGGGATCGCCGCGAAGAAGCCGCGCATCACCCAGAGCGAGACGGGGATGTAGAAGCCGGTGTAGAGCAGGATCCCACCGAGGTTGGTGCCGATCAGGGGCACGCCAAGGTTGTTGCGGATCCAGAGGAAGCTCAGGTAGAGCGGGATGAAAAACAGCGTCCCGGGGATGAGCTGGGTGCCCATGACGGCCAGGCCGAAGGCCGTCGAGCCGGGGAAGCGGAAGCGCGAGAGGGCGTAGCCGGTGAGGGCGGCGAAGAAGGTGCCGATCACCGTGGTGACGCCGCAGACGATCAGGCTGTTGCCGAAGTAGAGGCCGAAGTTGGCCTGGCGCCACATCTCGGGGTAGTTGTCCCACTGCCACTCGGCGGGGAGCAGGCTGGTCGAGATCACGAACTCGCGCCCGGTCTTCAGCGAGTTGATCACCAGGAAGGCGAAAGGCACCAGCATGATCAGGATGATGCTGTAGAGCAGCAGGTCGAGCAGCCGGTCCACCACCCACTTGCGGCTGAGGCGCCGCGACTTCCGGCGCGTGTCGGGCAGAGTCAGCGGCACGTCCATGGCATCTACTCCGCTGTGAGCGACTGGCGGAAGCCGCGGTACCAGAGGATGACGAAGCCCATGGCGACGATCATCATCAGCACCGAGGCGGCGGCGCCATAGCCGTAGAGCTGGTTGGTGAAGGTCTGGCGGGCGATGGTCGGGATGAGCAGGTCGGCGTAGGTGCCGTGGTTCAGGCCGCCGAACATGGACACGGCCATGTTGTAGGGCCCGAAGCCGAAGAAGTTGAAGACGATCCCGAACATCAGCTGCACGGCGATCACCGGCATCAGCAGGGGCAGGGTGATGTAGCGGAAGCGCTGCAGGTGGCTGGCCCCGTCAATGTCGGCGGCCTCGTAGATGTCGAGCGAGATCACCTGCAGGCCGGCGAGCAGCATCAGGGTCATCAAGGGCACGCCGCGCCAGATCGCCGGGATGATCAGGGCCCAGCGGGCGTTCTCGCCCACCAGCCAGGTGATCGGCTCGGGGAAGAGGTTCAGCCAGTCCACCAGGATGCGGTTGGCCAGACCGCCCTGCTGCACCCAGATGTAGCGCCAGATCAGGCCGACCACGAAGGTGGGCAGGATCCAGGGGATCATCAGCAGGGTCCGGGCGAGGCCGCGGCCGCGGAACTCGCGGTTGAGCAGCAGGGCCAGGAGCATGCCGAGCAGCAGGATGCCGACATTGACCCACATCGCGAAGACGAAGGTGTTGCCCAGGGCCTGGGCCAGCCCCCTGATGTTGGTGTTGCCGCCGCCGCTCAGCAGCCCGCCCAGGATATCCTGGTAGTGCTTGAGACCTACGAAGGGCGCGCCGAGGTACTGGCGCAGATTCTCCTGGCGCAGGTTCAGGAACGACATGTAGATCGCCTGGGCCGTGGGGAACAGATGCACCAGCAGCATCATGGTCACGGCCGGGGCGATGAACGCGTAGGCGATGCGGTTGCGCCGCACCTGCCTCAGCAGCGACGGGCGCGCCGCGCTCGGGGGGGTCAGTACTGCCATAGGGCAATCCTCTTGAACCACGAAGGCCACGAAGGGCGCGAAGGTGCGAGCGAACCCGTGCCGCGGCTTGGCCTTGCGAGCCGCTTGTTCAGCTCAGCCTGGCAGGTATGGCGCTGGGCGTTCTCCCAACCTTGGCGCCCTTCGTGGTCGTACCTGGCGTCCATCGCCGCCGGGCGGTGCTACGGCGCCAGCAGGTCGTTGACGCTTTCGACGGCGGCGTCGAGGCGGGACTTGATCGTGGCCTCGTCGATCGGCGCGCCGGGCGAGGCGGCCACGTCCTCCCAGACGCCCTCGAGGGCGGTCCGCAGCTCGTTCTCGACCGCGCCCCACTGCACGATCGTGGGCGGGACCTTGCCGATGCGCGCGGCCTCCTTGAAGGCGACGTAGTCCTCGGACGCGAAGGCCGGGTCGTCCTGGGCTTCGATCAGGGCCGGCAGGAAGCCGGACTGCCGACTGTAGGCGACCTGCGCCGGCGCGCTGACCAGGTGCTGGACGAACTTGACGGCCGCGTCGGGGTGGGGGCACTCGTTGAAGATCGAGAGCTGGCTGCCGCCGACAAAGGTGTACTGGCCGCCGGGGCCGCCGGGGAAGAGCGTGAAGTCAATGTTCTCGCGCACCTCGGGGGTCTGCCAGCTGCTGTCGGAGCCGGGGTTGAGGATGTTGCTGATCATCCAGGGCCCGGTCACCACCGAGAAGACGGCGCCCTCGCCCATGCGGGCCTCGGCCTGCACCGTGTTGATCTCGGGCGCGTCGGGGGGCGTCAGGCCCTCGCCGAAGAGGCGGGTCTGCATCTGCACGCCGGCGACGGCCTCGGGCGAGTTGAAGACGGCGGTGGAGAGGTCGGGGCTGAGGATCTCGGCGCCGAAGTTCCACATGAACATCGCGGAGTTCTGGACGACGTTCCAGTCGCCGCGGCCGGTGTGCGAGAAGGGGTCCACGCCCAGGCCGGCCTCGTCGATCTGCTTGAGGGTCGCCTCGAAGGCGTCGAGGTCGGCGAATGCCTCCTCGGGGGTCAGGCCCACCTGCTCGAGCAGGTCGGCGCGGTAGGCCAGGGCGCGCACGTCAACGAACCAGGGGATGGCGATCACCTCGTCGCTGCCGGTCATGCTCGTGGCCTCCCACGAGGCCTCGACGAAGGCGTCGGCGCCGCCCATGGCCGCGATCTCCTCGGCGGTGTAGGTGCGGAAGCCGTCCAGAGGCTGGAAGCCGCTGACCCAGGTCGTGCCGACCTGCGTCACGCAGGCGTCGGCGCCGCCCTGGAGGGCGGTCTGGAGCTGGTTGTAGGCGACCGACCAGTCAACCAGGTCCACCTGCACGCCGATGTCGGGGTTGGCCTGGGCGAACTCCTCGGCGCGGGCAGTGGTGTTCTGCAGCACTTCCTGGCCGTTGGGGAAGACCCACATGGTGATCTTCGTGGGGGCGCTGTCGTAGTTGCTGGTGCGGCCGGTGGTGATGGAGGCATCGGTCGCGGCGGGCTCCTCGGCGGGCTCCTCGGCGGGCTCGGCGGGGGCCGCTGTGGGCTCGGAGGCCGCGGGCGCGCTGGTCGGGGCGGCGGCCGGGGTCTGACCGCCACAGCCCACGAGGATAGCGATGAGCATGAAGGCCAGGCAGGACATG
>DAOLDO010000015.1:0-21375 GCA_035327325.1 Chloroflexaceae bacterium
GCAATCTGGAGTGATGCCGCCAGCCGGACCGTGCGGCGGGAGTCACTACTGCGTGAGCCATCCAAGGTGATGCTCGGAAATGACACCCTCTGGGTTCCGGCGGTGGCGCAGCGCCAGACCACCACCTGGTGGCCGCTGCCGCGTCACGAGCACGTGTTGCTGGCCGGCCACAGCACGGCGCCGTTGGCCGGCATGCTTCAGCGAGCGAGCGATAGGACGCTGCTCATCCACGACCCGGATGGGCGGCTCCGTGATCAGGCAGATCAGATCGGCCGTCTGGTTGCCCAGCCGGATGCACTGAATCAGGCGCGCCGGCTGCAACTCCAGTATCGCTTCACCCACGAACGGGCCACCGTGCGCCCGGACTGGAGGCCGCCGCTCTGCCTGGTTGTCGCGCCAACTGAGCAGATCTGGCCGGAGGTGCAGCCGCTGCTGGCGCCCGACAGCGGCATCCAGGTCGTGCTCATCCTCGGTGATCTGCCGCCGATTGCGCCGCTGCGGGCGCTATGCTATCGGCTGCCGGTGATCGAGATCGCCCAGGCGCTGACTCCGCCGCTGCCGGAGACCTTTCGTCCGGCGGGCGTGCCAGCGCCACGCCCCGGCCAGGCGGTCGCCTGGATGCGCGGCGGCAGCGTCTGGTGGCGCGGCCGTGCACCGGCGATCGCGGAAGCAACGGAGGCAGCGTGACGAACCATGCTGGGCGCGGCCCATCGCCCTCGCGCATTCCGCCACGCCTGAGCGGCCCACGCTGGCACGGCGATCCTGATCAGCGCCCGCCAACCGACGCCGAGCATACCCGTCAGCGGCGCAAGCAGCGGACGCTCGTGCGCTTCTTCGGCATGCTGGCCTTCCTGGCCGTGTTTGCCTTTGTGGTCACACCGATGCCGCTGCTGCTCGCCCTGCGCGACGTGACCGGCCAGCTCGCTGGGCCTGCAGCGGTCGCCGGCTGGTGGCTTCAGCTGAGCTATCCATTCCTCCGGATTGGCCTCCTCATCGCACTGGGCTATCTGCTGCTGCATCTGAGCGTCGGCCTGATTCTGCTGCACATCCAGCAGCGCCGGCGCACACGACAAGCGCTTGCGACGTTTCACATTGACCTGGCGCGCAGCGAGCAGACCGAACTGGGGCGCGGCGTCGATATCTTCGCGGGCATCGGCGAGCTGCTTTCGGCTGCTGGTCGGCTGACCGGCAACGAAGACATGCTGGTCTTCGCACTGATCAACCATGCCGATGACCACCGCGTGCGTCTGGCGATCCGCGGATCCGCCACCACCCCCGCGCAGCAGGCGACGCTCCAGGCGGTGCGCAATCTGGTGAGCGGCGCAGCGCCAGGGACAACCACCCAGCCTGCCAGCGATGACCTCCAAACGCAAATCGGGAGCGCGGCGGAGGTGCAGGACGGCTTCGTCGGCTCAGCCGACTTCGTGCTGCTGCGCAGCCCGTCCTACCCGCTCAAAGACCTGGCAATGTTCATCGGCAGCGACCCGCTCGGCCCGCTCGCGACGGCACTCGATCGCAAAGACGGCGTGCGCTACACCGCGATCGAGCTGATCGTCCGTGCCATGCCGGCGAAGGAAGACTGGCGCGCGCCGCTGCGCGAGCAAATTGGCGCGATCCAGGGCAGCGTCAACCCGGAAGACATCGCCGCCTACGACGCACTGCTGCGCAAGGTCGAAGGCTACGGCTTTGACGTGGTCGTGCGCTGCATCGTGGTCGCGGAGAGTCGAAAGGCCGTGATCCAGCAGCTGCGCGAGCTGCACCACGCGCTGCGCACCTTCAGCCGGCCGGCCGGCAGCGCGCGCCAGGGGCTGCTCAGGCGTGGCGGTCGTCTGCCCAACCGCAGCAGTGGGTACACGGTCACGCCGCTGACACCGGCAATCACTGGCAGCGCGCCGCTCCCCGGCTGGGGGTGGCGGCTCATCGCCGACGCGGCGGGAGGAATGGCATTCGGCAGCGCGATTGGCTGGCTCGTCGTCCAGGCCCTGCCCGTGCTCCAGCAGACCCTGGCGCATGCTGACATCCCGCGCCTGCCGCTCACTCTCCCACCAGTTATGCCACTGCTGCTCTTCGTCCTCATGCTGCTTGCCGGCGGCCTGGGCGGCCTCGCCTTGCACCCACGCCTGCACGCAGCGAGAGCACGATCGCGCCTGGCAGGCCTGCATAGCCATGCCCACCACAGCGTCTGGCCGGGCTACACCTGGACGATCTTCCCGGCGCCGTGTAAACGCCGCTCAATCCTGACACCCTATGAGCTGGCGGCGCTGTGGCATCCGCCCGCACTTGAGTTGGAGGCCCAATTCGCCTGGCGCAGCGGCAAATTCCTGCCGGCGCCGCCGGCGGCGTTCCTCAGCCCGCACGAGGCGCAGCGTGCGGAGCAGCGGCAGATCGTGCCGCGCCCCGCCACACCGGAAGCGCTGGGCTCTAGCCGCCTGGGGATCGCCTATGCTCGCCAGCGCAACGGCGAGCTGGCCCTGATTGGCCCGACCCTGCGTGACCTGCGCCAGGGCTGGGACACGATGGGCGGCACCGGCAGCGGCAAGAGCAGCCTGATCGAGACGATGGTCTTCGAGATCGCCCGCATCGGCGGCGGCTGTGGGGTAATCGACGCCAAGGGCGACCTGGCCGACCGGCTGCTGCGCATCCTGCCACGCGAAGCCTACAATCGGGTCGTGGTGATCGACACCACCGCGACCATGGTGCCCTGCATTAATCCTTTCGACCGGCGGATCATCGGCGCCAAGCCGCGCGATGTCGTCGCCGGCGAGATCGGCGAGATCTTCGCCCGCATCGAGCCGGAGATCTGGGCCGGCGCGATCGGCATGCAGCAGGCGCTGCTGATGAGCATCAGCGCCATCCTCGAAGGCGAGCGTGAGCCGTCGCTGCTGCACCTGCAGCGCTTTCTGCTCTCGCCGAGCTACCGCAGTGTTGTGCTGGCACGGGTCTACGACCGCAGTGTGCGCGACTACTGGCTGAAGCAAGTGCCGCAGATGCCCGAGAAGATCAAGGCCTCAATCGAGAGCCTGAAGCGGCGCATCGACATGCTGATCGGCTCCGAGACCGGCCAGCAGCTACTCTGCCAGCCGCAGTCCACCATCGACCTGGGCGCGCTCATCCGCAATCAAGGCATCCTGATCATCAAGTTTGTGCCAGAGCGGATCGGCCACACCAACGCCGCCTACTGGTCAGCGGTGATCTTTCAGAGCATCATCAGCGCCACCTTCCAGCAGCAGGCCGAGCGCGACCCGGAGCAGCGCTGGGATTGGCCGCTGTTCGTCGATGAGGTGCAGATGTTCGTCAAAGCCGAGCGCGCCGAGGACGCCGAGCGCATGTGGACGCGCACCCGCTCGATGGGCGTGGGACTGATCGGCGCGCACCAGGGGCTCAACCAGCTGGGCGAGAAGCTGGGCGGTATCGTGCTGAACGTGATCGGCGGTATGTGCCTGACCAGCGGCGTGCGCGATGACGCGCGCACGTTCGTTGATGCCTACGCCAACCAGGGGCTGCAAGTCGAGGACTTCACCGGCATCAAGGCTCGCGAGGAGTTGATGATTCGCTTCCCGGTGGCCGGGCGCGACATGGGCGCGATCTCGGCCATCCCGCGCGAGCGGCCGGCCGGGCAGCCGGCCCCGGCGCAGCACCAGGCATACAAGCTCCCGCCCTACATTCCGCATACGAACGATGAAGCGAATGCCTTGGCCCTGCTCGACGACCTCGAGCGTGGGGTGACGGAGCTTCAGGCGCAGATTGCGCGTGACGAAGACCCAACGAGCGCACCGGCAACAGACCAGAGCGATTCGATGTTTGCCGAGACGGTCTACCGGGCAGTGGCGAATCGCTGGCTGGATCGGCTGCACCCGGCGCTGGTCGATGCGCTGCGCAGCGCCGAGCCACGGCCGGCGGAGGCACAGGTGCGAGCGCTGGCCTGGGGCGAAATCCAGACCCTCATCCACGACCTGCGCGCAATCAGCACGCGCCGCGCCCACGCCTGGTCCGATGCGCTGGCCGCCGCATCCGCCGCTCACCTTGCCGCGGACGACTATCTTACCCAGCTGAGCCAGTATCGCTACGGCGTTAACCCGATCGTCAACGCCTGTTTCGCCGCTGCGCTGGTGCGCCAGTACGAAACTGATGAGCTGACGATCGCCCACCAGGAGCGCCGCCAGAAGCAGCGCCCGAACCAGGCCGCAGGCCCGCCACCACAGATCGCGCCGCCGAGCACCCAACGTAGCGCCGTTGTGGTTCCCGTGCCGACACATACGATGAGCGCAGCGCCGCCAGCCGATCCATCGCGGTCGGTGGCCGCCGGTGATGCGCCTGAGTAGCCGATGACCAGTTTGCGGATCTTGCAGCCTTGCAAGATTCCCATCGTAACAAAGCAGGGCATCAGGACGCGCGGCAACGCCCCTGCACGATCTTGCGTCGAGGCAGCCGAATCGGGATGCAACGTGGCGCTTCCGCAAGATCAGGGTGCGCCGACTGCCAGGGAGAAGCGTGTTGCTTTACGATACACAACAGCGATTAGCTCACATCCAGACGCCGCTCTGGCGCCGCCTGGGCGAGCGCACCCGTACCATGCTCCAGCGGGTCAACGAGAGCATCCTCCTCCGGGAGGCCGACCTCATCGCGCTGGCCTGGCCCGAGTCGGTAAGTCGCCAGGCCCAGGAGGAGGCGCTCACCCGCTGGCAGCAGCGCCGCTACATCCAGCAACTGGTGGAGGGTGCAGAGCGCTGCTACCAGCTCGACATCGTCGGGGCGAAGGTGCTGCGCAACGCCGGCTTTGCCCAGATCGCGCCAACCCGCCCACTTATGCCACGGGCGCGGCCCGGCGTCCTGCTGGCCAACCGCCTCGGAACCAGCCTGATCAGCGGCGCCCAGCACGACCCGCAGGTCACCGGCGTGGCCTGGCTCGCGCAGCCCTTCAGTGGGAGCACCGCTCGCCCGGACGGCGTGGCCGCTATCCAGTACCGCGTAAGGGCGCAACCTACCGCTCAAGGAGTCTGCGCACCCTGGCTACCCCAGCTCGTCACCGAGGGCTACACACCGCCGCCTGGCGAGGCGCTACAGCGCCTGGCAATCGAGATCGACAGCGGCACCGAGAGCCAGCGCCAGCTCATCCAGCGCGCCAAAGGCTGGCGCGCCCGCTGGGAGGCGATGCCGCATCCGCCGGCGGCCCATACCATCATCCTCTGGCTGACCACCGGCACGATCGAGCGACTCAACACGATCTGGGAAGCCTGGATCGGCCACGCCTTCCTACCAGCTTTTTTCGCCACCCAGAGCGACCTGGATGCCGATACCCCCCAATGGCGCCCGTGGGAGCCGCTACGCTTCGCACAGGGGCGCTACCACTGGCTCTGGCGCGACCTCTACGGCCGCCCGCGCTCGCTCAAGCCCTGGGAGATGAACGAACCCTTGTGGTGCAGCGAAGCACCCCAACCGGTAACGCTGCCGAGCCTGGCAGCAAGCATCGCTGATTGGGATCGGGCGTGTCCGGCGCCGGGGTTTTAGGTAAAGCGGCTTAACTCGATTATTCCGCTTCTACATTCGCCACGCTTCTAACGTATCAGTAAATAGTGCAACACGGCTCATTTCCAGGCCCGGGGATGGACGTGTAGTTCTGCTTCCCTTAGAATTTTGTCACCTTGTCAAAATCTCACTCTGATAGGCGTTTATGCCTGTTGAGGCATCAACAAATCCGCATGCCGGAACTGATGAACTGACTTGCCAGCGGATGACGAATGTGAGGGGAATATGTGTAGATGCTCCGTATTACCGCATCATTGGTGGCCGGAAGGTAGTAGTGAGAAAGAAGTTGTGCTGCTTGACTGGATTCGGCTAGCACAAATTGCTTACGGTTGGACTGATCTATGGGTTTGTTCTTTTTGTAACCAAAAATGGCAAGGGATAATAGCACCGGGCATAGCCAAGAGCGGTGAAACTCGAACTGAATGTATTTCCAAGTATTTCGGCGATCCGGACGAGTGGGAGTTTGAGTGTAATCGCGATCTTGACCACTGGGATGAAGTGAACATGTTAGGTAAAAAAGCTCTTCAGGGAAAGCGAGATATTGTAAATGGCGGGTATCAGCCAGCCTACTACAATTTATATTCCCCTTGGGGTGAAAAAGTTAAGTGGAAATCAGTTTTGACGAGCAATATAGGTGATCGGGTCGTTCACGCAGTTAGTCTACTGTTGGCTAGAGATGGCGAAGTGCACTATTCTATCGATCCTGATACCCTGGAAAATATACGAACCGGACACACCAAGCTTTTCCGGCTTTGGTAATAATAGCCTTCAAACAGCACGCTGATCTGAATCACGGCAATCTGTACGTCATATAGGAGGGTATATGCGAACCGTAAAAGCGACCAATCAAAACACCACTTTCGGGGCGTCCATGCTCCAAACACTGTCATTGCTGGATGCCCAAGGCATAAGAGGGTTAGATATTTTTACTTTTTTGGTAGAGCAAACAACAATGCAAGGATTTGCCCATGCTATGAAATCAAGAAACCGCTCAGAATCTGAACAATATACAATTAATATTGGCCGCAACAAAGTCACTATATCTGGAGCCATAAGAAACCGCTTAACAGGTTATGCAGAAATATCTCAAAAGTGGATTAATGAAGACAAGATCGACTATCAGGATATAACAATAAAATTGCTTGATTTTAGCGTGGCAGCCCTGACTCATAGACGCTCTATATTTATCGGTGTGAATTACAACGATGATGCTATGATTGGCACGGGACCTGGTGAAATTGTATACAAAGGACCGCGAAGAGGTGTTCAACTTATGGTTTATTGCCTTGAACTGCCAACAGACGATATTTTCAAGGCGGTAAACGCTGATCTCGAAGTTCAACCAGTGACGGAGTTTGCAATTCTTCACACGGATCTTTTGTAAATTTCATCGATGAAAGTGAGGCTTCGATGGAAGCGATTATGCAGCCAATCAAGACATTTCTTGCATTTCTCAGGGCAGAAACTTGGGCTGATGCCAGGAACACCGTTAAGCAACACCAGGCTGTGTTGTTGGATGAGAAGAATGAGGGGTTTTACAATATTTTAATAAACTCGGCTCGCAATCACCACGAAGCACATCAGGTTTTGAATGTACACTTAGAGATACTGCGTCAATGTCGTGTCAACGGCGTTGAGCCGACTTTTGACCGATTCCCTATAGATCAACCAAAGCCCCGCCTTCCTACAGATTTTGACCTTTCAAAGGCTCTTGATGTATGGCTAGACCAAATGCTCGAGACTCTACTTGGACCTTTAGGGAAAATGATGCGCAGAATGTTTGAAGATACTATTGACGTCAACAACTTACCGACAGATATATTGCCGGATCCACAAGAAGTCGCCAAGATTGCGAATGACATTGACAGTCACCCCGAAAATGCGCCCGACGTAATAAATAGCACTTGGTCGAGACTCTCAGTCCAGTTAGCACGTTTAAAAGACGTTACTGAGCAACTTTTTAGTGGTAACATACAGCATGACCCGGAAATCAAAGAAACGATTGAAGAACTATATACTTCCATAGAGCGACACTTGGAAGGGCTAGTAGACGCGGAGAGTTGGGAAGATAGTTTCGACTATTTCAGGGCACACACAGATGTGCTCCTTACACCGAATGCAGAACAAGTTCTGAATAGAATAATTCGTGAGGCAACCCAAAATGATGATAGCCGCACCTTGAAAGTACTGCTCAATCAGTATCGCAGTTTGCTAAAGCGCAGTCGAATTATAGGAGTCGATGCGGCTTATGCAGAGTTCTTAGGACACAGTGAAGGTATTCCGACAGAACTAAGCACACGCATCCAGCATGCCCGAAAGGCGGAGCATACCTACCTTACGATGCCTTCTCCAACTTCCCTCGATGAAGCCGCTGCTGCTTGGATTCAGGTATTGCAGGAACCGAATATTGTTGCCATACCACTGTTTGCCCAACGACTAGTTCATGATAGCGCTGCGGGAATTGTATGGTTGAGGTATACTGAGTTAGAAGAACTACGTGATTTAGACCGCGCTATTGAGTTACAAACGGCATTGGTTAAGTTGTCATCAAACGACCAGGATGAATTAAGCCTGCACCTTTTTGATTTAAGTGCATTTTTGCGCACGCGCTTTAAGGTGTCGCACAATCCAAGCGATATCGATGAAGCTATTACTTGTCTAAAACGATTGCTAGAGCCTTCCAGACATGATCTGTCATGGCGCGCAATCATTCTTTACTTACTGGCTAGCGATCTACACACAAGATATCAGGAGACCAGTTCTGATCCTAACCTCACCGACTTAGATGATGCCATTACGTATTTCCGGGAGGCGATTACACTACCTCGTCATAGCTCTGCAAACCCAGTTCTACTCTACAAAGGTCTGGGTAACAGTCTACGTGACCGATTTGCAGCAACAAATGACCCAAAAGATCAGCTAGAGGCAAGCGAGCATCTTGGACGCGCTAAAGAACTTGAGTAGCTATGGCCACCAACTGGCTACATCCTGAATTGCATCGTACTGCGCCCGTATCGCATCTCCTCCACCGATCCTGTATGTGATCGGGGCAAGATCTCCTATCACCCCGTATAGATCTTTTCGCGAGCCTGTAGCGCTCTGTCGAATAGCAAACTGCCAACCCATTAAAAGTGTCTCAGGAGGTAGCGGTGTTGCCTTTTGTATACTGGCCAAGCGTTCTTGATTATCTTGTAAAGTTACAATCTGGAACAGTTGATTAACGCTAAGGCTACGCGTCTCGGGATCAAGAAATGGGATAATATCGATTAACCATTGAACTTCTGGCTCACTGCTTTCCATATCAACTAACACTTGCTGAACGGCTTTAGAACGTTCTTCCTTTGACAGCCGAGCAATTAAACGAGCCATTACAGAAATTCTTAATGGCTTGCTCTGGATGTTTTTCGCCATCGAATAAGCTTGATTTGCAATTTCGGTTGATAGATATGAAGCACCTTCGCGAAGCAGTTTTGCTTTTTCTTCTTCTTCCTGGACACCTTGTAGCGTAGTAAGAAATCTGGTCAGTATTTCAGTTCTCACTGGCTTCGCTAAATATCCAGAAAACCGGACGCTCTCCAGCGTTGATAGTTCACTCATCACAAGTCGCTCGAGTTCGTGACTGGCCTTGTCCCTCTCATGCTCATCGAGATGAGTGAGCAGTACAGCGAGGGCTAGCGCACGATGCGCGTTGGCAGATATTTCCCACGCTAACGGCAGTATTTCGCTAGCAGTCAACACTGAGATACGAGGTGCCAAGGCCGCGATCGCTTCACTACGATCTGCATCCGAATCTAATTCTTCAACAAGCGGCGGTAACCGGACAAGCACTTCCTCGGGTAACAGGCTATTTTGGTTAGCTAGTGCGATAAGCCAAGTTTTTACCGCTCCACATATCTTTGCATGAGCTATACCTTGCCGCAAGAAACTGGGCAAAGATTCTATGGGCAGAAACGGAATGACGGAAGCGAAAGCCGCCGTTTGATCTTCCACTTTGAACTCGTCAATAATGTGTCTTAGCTCTGTAATATGTCCGCACGACGCCAACTTCGGCAAAAGCGGGCGGAGTAGAAGTTCTCGTTCTTCTTGGAGAGCACGCTCTAGATCACTTTGTCGATATGTCTTGAAGAAGAACCCTTTCGAAGATGCACGCTCAAGGAGTTCGGGAAGCATCTTGTTCGGAATATCGTGAGGAAGGTATGGCGCTAATCGTAGTAATGCACGAACTTGCTCACGATCGTCTTTTAACTGTAGCGCCTGACGCTCTGCTCTTTCTAAAGCTTCTCTTCGAATCTCGACGGGGAGCTTTGAAAAAATCGGCGCTAGTTGCTTAGCAGGATTATAGACTTCGTAAACTGCTTGCTTGATTTCCGCCCAGGCACTGTCTTGCAAATCTTGAGGCAAATATGGAGCAAGGTCAAGCAACCAACGAATTCTACATTCAGTATCGGTCGTAGTTGTTGCCTTGCGAAAAACCGCCTGCCGCATATCATCGGATAAGAAACGAGCAACCTGAGAAAGTGCATCCCAACGCGCATTATATAACTCGTCGATCTGAAGTATGCCTTCTAGTGCGCGTTGAATCAAATGCTCGGGCAGAAGTGGCGTAAGGGTTGATAGCATCTGCGAACGAGTTGTGATATCATCAACCGATCGGGCAAGTTCCAATGCCTTCTCCTGAACTTCGGGTGGAATAAGTTCAGCTATGGCACAAAAGGCACTTGCCTGATGGACAGGGGCCTGGGGACGATGTCGATTTTGGCGCAACGCTTCAATGGCCTGTTCAAACACCTTAATACGTCGCTCTAACGGAAGATTATCGACTAATTGTGGAATGAGCCAGGTATTATCTTGCGGATCCCATTGCGCCATAAAATCCGGCAGGTATGCTTGGAAAGAAGCGTCTGACAGAAAAGGCAAGACGTGTACCAAGATTTCTGGTCGCAATCGACGACAGCCAACATTGGGGGTTAGACTTTGCTGTTCAGGCTCCACAAGGTCATTAGCCAAGAAACGAATTTCCCAGGTAAAATCCTCCCGGAGTGTCTCATCCACAACATATCGGAGGATTTTAGCCAGAGCTAGCATTTTCCATTCTGGACTGGAACTGGGAAATTTATCTACTATCAATGAAGCGTCTTCGATTTTGTCCACCTCAGCCATACGCACGGCGAGACTAACCATGGTCTCATATTTTTTGTCAGCCCACCAAGCGAATGTATTTGACGCGATTACACAGGCACGCTCAAGTAGCGATTCATCAAGGTAGGGAATGAGGGCATACAACAACCTTGCTCGCATAGCTGGCTGCTCAACGGTCGAAATGCTTTCGAAGATACTTCTGTGCAATGACGAGGGAAGAAGTGGTATGAGGCCAATAATTGTGCCCACACTGTCTATACTATAATCCTTCCCTTTTGCAATTTCTTTTGCAATCTCATATAAATCACGTAAACCGCGTGCGAGACGATGATCACGAAAAATCCGTGCCACACCAATTATGGCTCTCTTACTATGTTCTGCATCTATAAATCTCTTGATCACTTCCAATATCCGATCAATCTCTTCTGCACGGTTATGACTATGGTTCTGGTTATCGTCACTCCTCAAAAGGTAACTTGTGAGTGTAATAATCGACGCAGACCGCTGCGCTTCATCGCTGATCTGTTCAACATAGCCCAGGCCGCGAAGAGGACTCCATATTCCACTCTGAACCATCTCATCCAAGAGAGCAACAGGAATCCGCGAGGAAACGTCCCTCGATGAAGCCTTCATTAAGGCGCATCGGCAGATCCATCCCAATGAAACGGTCTTCTCTTCACCAGTTGTATCTGTATCTGCTGCCAAAGTCTCGAAATATTCTCTTGCCAGTTCAAGGTCTTGGTGGAAACCATTAATCTCATTCCGCTCTCGTCGTTCAATATACCAAGCATGAAATGGCCTGCGAACAACTTGTTGTACGGTATACTTGGTACTTTCAGATGAGTGTTGAAGTCCCAAACTTTTTCTTTTCCGCACTTCACTAATTTGCTCTTCTTCAATATCGACTTCAGTCAAGACTCTTATTAAACTGCTAGTGCGTTTTGCTTCTATGAGATACAGAATTAGTTTCCACCTATTATTGTCATTTAATAATGCAAAAAGCCGGCTCATACTTCCTACCAACCGATCTGGCCAAGTGCATCATCCGCACGGTCGCCGTACGCTTCTTCTAAACCGATATATTCCCGAAGGAACTCGTAAAAACTATGGTGATAAAGCCGATAAACCAGTTGTCCCGATGAATCTCTATCGGAAGTGATGTATTGAAACCATTTATCAATGACAATCATTATTTCATGTCTGGGTAATTTAGTGACTTGGGCTAGTTCAGTCACTGACACGGGTTGTATGCCAATTTGACAAATGACACGGCGATCACGGCTGTTGAAGGATTCCGGTTCCTCCTTCTGAAGTCTTTTCCACTGCTGCCAGTAATACCCCTCTAAACCTTTAGGCAACTTGAAAGAGCCCCCACTAACATTGTCTTTAGTGAACTTCCCGCTCGCAATATCGGGCAGAACAAGTTTGAGATACATAAAATTTCCCTCGCTTGCCTCAAGCAGTACATCAATAAAATCCTGCCGATTAATACTCCACCTTAGCAGACAAGGATCCATATTTTCATTGTGTTTTTCAAGAAACCAATCAATATATCGTTGAACGTCTATTCTATTTCGGGAATCATTTTGTCTCAGACTGATTGGGTTTACGGTTTCTGAGTTTAGTTGCTTACTACGCTCCGGGCGCGTAGTTACAATAATAAACACGCCTTGGGGTAATGTTGGAGGCAAGGCAAGTCTGTTTGTAAATGATTTGGCTTCATTAGCCTCATCCAAGGCATCAATGGCTATTACAATATTATTAGTGCGCGATTTTCTGCTTGCACTTTCTAAAACCCGAAAAAGGAAATTGCTGTATTCACCGGTCTCCGAAGGAATTTCTTTGCTGACGCCATTAAGTTCGTATTTCCCATCAAGTTGCTTGCAGATATTCTCTATAAACTTCTTAGTTGACACTATTTCACGTGATACACTATTGAAGTAAAAAGCGTACTTTCTCATCTTTATCAGCTGCGCCAAAAGTGCAGTCTTGCCGATTCCGGGTTCGCCAGTTATCTCAATGTACCCAGAGGTAAACAGTGGTGAGTTTATTACCTGATCAATTTCCTCAAAAATGTATTCTCGGCCAATAAAGTCTCTGGTTCTTTCATCAATTAACTCAGCAAAAACAGTTTCCAGATCTTTCTGACGCAAGCTGCTATTGTCAGTCGATGGACTAAACTGATCCGATGTTGCTGACCCCCAAACATTAATAACAATATCTATATCCGTTTTATCACGGCCAACAACATCCCCGATTCCCATATCTCCTATATTACTTTCAGATCCAAATACTATTTGAGCATTCGATAAATGGATTGGCTTCCCATCTAACTCGTATTGAAGTTGTCTGAGTTGACCAGTCTCAACCGTAGAGAGTGCGCGCTTTAAGGAGCACTGGCGTACTAATCTGGCCAGTTCATCCCTAGAAAGTAAAAAACTTGCAGGTAGTAGCTTGTTAAGTTCTCGGGCAAGTTCGTCTACGTCGATTTCAGGATAGTTCTCTTGCATAACTCCTCCATCTACTACCTATGAAGTTCACTTGCATGTTACCGGCGAACAAGCCAGAGTCAAGTGGCAATCTGTTAAGCTGTGTCTTTTTCGTGGCGATTTCAAAGCGATGTGCAACTACGGGCTCATGCAAACCAGTACGAGGCCGTTACTTCGTAAGAACGAATCGTTCATTCATTTTCACCGATGCCCCCGCGCCCTCCCTGTGCGACGATGCTTGCAACGCCTACGATGATCACAGGGAGATACCACCTATGCCTGAGTCCACCACCAATGGGGCCGGTGCCGGGCTCCAGCTCCGCGACTGGCTGGCCGAGCCGGAGACGTCGATGGAGCAGTCGCCGGCCGGTGAGCCGAACCGCCCACAGCGCCAGCCGCAGCCGAGTGCGCCGGCCACGGCCGGCGCTGAGCGCCAGCGCCGCCAGGTCGTCTCGGATGCAGCGCTGGTTGTGCCGGACATGGTGCGCCTGCAGCTCGACACCGCACTATTTGGGGATCGCTCGCCACATGGTAGCGCCGGGCCGGACGGCGCGCCGCGGAGCAAGAATCTGACCGTGCTGGTCGGCACGGTGCGGGTGCGCACCAATCGTCGCGGCCAGACCCAGCGCGAGATCACCGACCTCGGCGCGGTGCGCTATCGCTATGAGCTGAGCATCAACGAGGTCTTTGCCAGCGCCACCGGTGTTGCCTATGAGAACTACCGCTTCCCGATCACCATGCCCGACGCCGTGCTGGCGCGCTGCGGCGACCTGCTCGTGGATGGCCAGCGGGTGGCGGTGCTCGGCCCGATCGCCCTCGATGTGACCTACGACTCGCGCTTCCAGACCGACGCCTACGATGCCGGGCTGCGCACCTGGACGGTGCAGATGGATGTGCTCGATGTGCGCGCCGTCGGCGATGAGGTGCCGGATATGGCCTGGGTGCAGCTTGAGGGCGAGGTGATCGACCGGCCGCGCATCTTTGCCCACCGCTATGGCGACCGCCGCGAGATGATCGACCGCTATGCCGGCATCAGCCTGCGCTGCCGCGAGCTGCTCGCCGGGCCGCGCGGCGCCGCGGCGCGGGCGGTTACCCGGGTGGTGCCGATCGAGGTGCTGATCGACCCGCACGAGGAGCTGATCGCCGCCAGCGATGCGCTGCTGCGGCCCGGCAACCTGGTGCGTATCGAGGGCCGCTTCAGCCCCTCGACCTACCAGATTCGTCCGCCACGCCGCCAGGAGCGAGACGAACCGAACCACGAGCAGCGCCCCGACGAGATCGCCCAGGCGCTGGAGCGCACGCGCACCGCGATCATAGTGCGTAATGCCGAACTGCGCGACCAGGCCGAGCGTCATCAGCAGGCAGTGCAGACGGTTCAGGAGCGCAACCGGGCGCGGGCGGCCGAGGGAAAGCAGGCGCTGCCCCTCCCCAATGCCCCGGCGCGACCGCTCCCCGACCAGGTGCTGGAGCAGCGCATCATCCAGGCCCAGCGCCGCCTGCTGACCGGCACCCGCATCCGGGTTGAGGTCGGCTATGTGGAACTGCTGCGCGGTACACCGGTCAGCGCCGACGCGCGCGCGCAGCTGATCGCCGACCGCGAGGCTGAGGAGCGCACTCGCCAGTCCCGCCGGCAGTCGGCGACTACCCGCCAGCCCCGCGCCCAGCCGGATGTCGGTGCGCGCGAGGCGGCCCTCGACCAGGCGACCGAGCAGCTGATGCTGCGGGTGGCGGCGGACGAGGCTGTGGACGACGCCGATGCGCTGGTGGCCGTGCCCGAGGCTGAGGCGGCGTCGCCCACGGCGCGATCACCAGGCAGGCCGCGCCGGCGGGTGGCCGACACTGCGCCGGTCGTTGAGCCGCTGCCCGATGATGATGAGCCGGGCCAGCCATAGTGGCCGACCCAGCGGCGACGATCACGCTGATTGGGCGCAGCAGCGCATGGGGGCTCCGGGTCTCAGCGTCGCAGCCGCGCCAGCAGGGACAGGCCACGCCACCCGATCCGCGTCGGGTGGTGATGGCCTGGCTCCATCATCGTAGCTACGGCACGCTGGGTGTCTACCTGGCTGAGCACCCATCCGATCTCGGTCTGCTCCCGCCGCCGCGCCAGTGGCTCCGGGTGCGCGGCCAGATCCAGCCGTGGCGGGTGCATGCCCAGCCCGATGACCCGCGCTCGGCGGTAGATCCAGAGCTTACCCCACTCGCGCTGATGGTCTCCGAGATGACCCTGGTCGAGCGCGCTGATCTTGCCCTCGCCGATGCGGCCCTGCTCCTCCGCCCACAGTATGTCCGGTTGCTTACCGGGCGGCGCTGCGGACGTGGCGTGATCGCACCGGTGGCGCAGCAGCCAGATCTCTGCTACTGGAAGACGGCAGGAACACCGCCGGCGATTGCCACCTGGAATCGGATCGTCGGCGTCGTCAGCAGCCTCGGCGCCACCCGCTATCTGCGCTATGTCCTCAGCGCCGCGACCGAGCGCAACGAAAGGATCTGAGCATGGCAGACTATTGCCGAATCACGATCGTCGGCAACCTGAGCAGTGACATCCAGCAGACGCGATCAGCGGCCGATCCCCGCCAGGTGATCGGGGTGACCACGGTCTGCGTGTCCCGGACGCAGCTCACGCAGGGCGAGCCGCAACATTTGACGGTGCCGATCCCGGTGGAGATCGTCGGCGCGGCGCGCTCGGCACGGGCGGCGCAGCTCTTCGGCGCCGGCAGCCGAATTGTGCTCGATGGGCATCTCGAGCTGCGCGAGACTATTGGCACCGAGACGCTCGCGACCGCTGATGGCCGGCGCGAGGTCGCCGTGATCGTGCCGCGCACCACACTCGTGCTGGTCGTCGACGCGATCTTCAATGCCGACCTGCCGACACCGGCGCCCGAGGCGCAGCGCCAGGCCGTTCGTTACCGATCGGACGCTGCATGAGCCGGCGTCTGGTAGGGCGGCGCATGCGCCCGGCGCTATCGACCACCGACCTGCTGCTGTTGCTCGTGCTGGTGATTCTGATGCAGGCCCACCTGCTCAGCGCGATCGCGGGCAGCCTGGTAGCGCTGCTCTTTGCCGTGCAGCATGGCATCGGCGCAATTGTGCTGCTGGCGCATCGACCGGCGAGTCAGGTCTCATCGCGGCTGTGGGATACGGCGCTGGGGTGGGCTGGCACGCTGTTGCCGCTCGCCATGCGTGCGACCGCTGAACCGGCGGGGTGGCTCAGCCTGGCGATCGTTGCCAGTGGCAGTCTACTCGCCACGGCCGCGATCCTCTCGCTGGGCCGCAGCTTCGGCATGGAGCCGGCGCATCGCGGGCTGCAGACGCGCGGGCTCTACCGCCTTGTGCGACACCCGATCTACGCCGCCTATCTGCTGATCGTCGGTGGGTTTCTCGCTGCACATCTCTCGTGGTGGAATGGCGTGGTCGCGCTCATCTGGCTATGGGTGCAGGTTGCGCGCATCCAGCGCGAGGAGACGCTGCTGTGCAGTGACGAACACTACCAGGACTACGTGCGGCAGGTGCGCTGGCGGCTTCTACCAGGGCTGTGGTGAGTCGCTTTATGGTTCATCCCGCCCTTCGAGCGACTCGCGGTCGGCATGTGCGGCCTGGTCGCTCAGCCAGGCTTCGAGGAACTCCATCACCAGCGGGATGGCATCAGGTCGCAGCTGCAGGGCGTTCGTTAACGCCTGGAGCGCCCGCGCCTCCGCCGGGAGTGCTTCAGCAGGTACCGGGTATGGCTCAGCGAGCTCGGCGATCTGTGATTGATCGGCCGGCTCGAAGAAGCCGAGCGGTTTGCCGCACAGCCGCGCAATGTGGATGAGCGTCTCGGCCGGAATCTTGCGCCGGCCGGTCTCGTAGCTGGCCACCGTCGCCCGCGTAACCCCCAGGTGTGCGGCAAGGTCGCTCTGGGTCAGGCCGCGCGAGAAGCGCGCCGCACGGATCGCTGCGCCAATAGCGCTATCAATACTGCTTGTGCTCTCTACCATCAGATCAAGCTCTCCTGCAGCGGTGGTAGGGCATCCGGATCGTCTGGCAAATATTCTACCGCGCGGTCGCGCAGCCAGTCGAGCGCCTGCTGATACTTCCCAGCGGGCAGTGCATCATAGCGCGGCGTCCCCAGTTCAGCGCAGAAGCGTGCGTGCAGCCGGTCATAGATCTTCTTGCCGGTCCTGGTCTCGTAGCGCTTGCCGAGTCGCTCGATCGCCAGTCTGATCACCGATTGCTGGGCGGCGGTGATCTTGACCTGATCGAGCAACCGCTGCTGGGTCTCGTCAAGCTGTCCTGCGAGCGTGGTAAGCCGTTCGTTCAGCAGCCCCTCGACGGTGCTCAGGCGCACGTCCTGCTCGGCAATCTTCTCATCGGTGCGGCGCTGTGAAGCCAGCAACGCTTCGCGGGTGACACGCATTTCGGCGATGATCGCCGAGAGCCGCTGGCTGAGCGTCGTCAACGACGGCTCACCCGGCGCTGTAGTCGGTTGGGTTGAGCCCTCGCCATAGAGCGCATCGAGGAGGTCAACCAACTCCTCCTGATAACGTACGAGTTTGGGTCGAATATCATCGGCAACCAGGTTCGGCGTGATAGTTGCCAGCCAGAATGCCAGGTAGCGGCGGCTGATCGCCAGCACTGACTGGACACGATTGCCCATTGGAACTTTGACGACACGAAGCCCTTGTGAGAGGACATCGTGTTCACGCAGTCGCTCGCTTTGACTCTGCGCATCGAGCCCCATGGCATTGCAGACGGAACGAATCGGCAGCGCCACTTCACGCCCATCGATGATCACGGCAATCAGGCTGTCGCCGTAGAAGTCGAACTGCTCCACCCGCGGCAGACTGGGCAGCGCGGAAGAACCTGGATCGCTCATAGATTATTCCTTTCGTGTGTCGTAGCGACACAATACCATACCCGAACACCTGTGTCAAGCTGTTTTGTGTCGCTGTGACACACTCAGTACGGTACCTACCGTATCGAGTGTGTCGCTGTGACACATCCGCCCTTCACGCTTCCTTTTCTCCCCAAGCAGTCTGTGTGTCGCTGTGACACACCTAGTACGGCACCTACCGTATCGAGTGTGTCGCTATGACACATCCGCGCCTGCGCTCGCCACATCCGTTACTGCTACCGATGCCGGCCAGAGCCGCGCAATCGATACTGGATGCATCACCCCTGCATCCAGCAGTCACCCATACTGCACTGTCTGGCAGCAGGCGGCGTTCGCTCGCCGAGGTGAATCCTCGGCCCTTCGCACGCGCCTGAGGCGCTTATTACCCCGATCGCGGTCTCTGGAACACGAGGCCGCCCATGCGCGATCTGCCTGTTCGCTGCGGGCTATCGCAAGGAGTGGTGTGATGCATCTGGAACCATTCGCCAACACGTCGGACAAGGACGAGGAGCAGGAGGAGCAGGAGGAGCAGGCCCAGCCCGTCCCCGAGCTGGAGGAGTTCAGCGACGAGGAGCTGGATGATCTGTTCGACAAGCTCGAAGGCAAGAAGTAGCGCCAATCCAATCGATACTCGCAGCGAACAGCGCGGCCTCGTCGTTCAGCGACGGGGCCGTTCTGTTGCTGCGCCGGAAAGGATGCCGCGATGCCAACCTTCCTGCAAGGAACGCTGAGTACGCAGCTGCCGCCGATGCGTCTGGTGAGCCGCGCAAGCCAGGAGTACGCCGGTGCCTGTCCCTTCTGCGGCGGCGATGAGCGTCGGAGCGATCGCTTCCATGTCTGGCTGATGCCGACAGGCCGCGAGCGCTACTGGTGCCGTCGCTGCAATCGGAAGGGCCTGGCGACGGAGTTGCTTGGCTCCACGCGCCGCACGACGCCCAACAAACCAAACGTTAGCGCAGGCGCACGCCCATCAGGCCCGACGCCCCAATCAGCGCACATCCCGTTCTATCGTCAGCTCTATGAGCTGGTGACCACCTGGGCTGCGGCGAACCTGCACCAGCCCTGGAACCCGGAGCCGCTGGCCTACCTGCACCACCGCGGCTTTGATCTCGCGACGGTGCGCTGGGCCAGGCTCGGCTACGCCCTCGACGACCCACAGACGCTGGTCGATGTCATTCGCTGCCAGGCGCCCACGCTGCTGCCCTATGCCGAGGAGGCCGGGCTGCTGCTGCGTGATGACGTCGGCGCTCTCCGCACACACTGGAATCTCTGCGGTCGGATCGTCATCCCCTACCTCAGCGCCGGCGAGGTCTGCGACCTGCGGACACGTCGCTTCCCCGGCAAGGGCTACACCTCGCTCCCCGGCAGCTATGCCTGGCGCGGTGCGACGGTGCCGCTCTGCTGGGATGCGACGATCGCGAGCGAGGTGGTGATCATCACCGAAGGCGAGTTCAAGGCGCTGGCGGTGACGGGGGCCTATCGCGACGGCGCGCTGCCCTACCCGGCGATCAGCCATCCCGGCCTGAACTACTTCCGCCCGGAGTGGGCGACCGCACTGAGCCGCCGGGGCGTGCGCGTGGCCATCCTGGCCTACGACGCCCGCGCCACCCGACCTCACGATGACGACGGCCACGCGCAGCTGGCGCCGGAAGAAACCTGGACGATCCGGCACGGGGCGACGCTCGCGGCCGCCGGCCTCCAGGTGCTGGTGCTGAACCTGCCGCTGGCGCCTGGCGCCGAGAAGGAAGATCTCGACAACTTCATGCTCACCCACGGCCCGGCCGCATTGGCCTGGCAGATCAACACGACCGTCCGCCCACTGCATGCCTATGTCGCCCAGCTCCCGCCGGCGCTGATCCGCGCTGCGGGGCTTGATCGTTACCCGTTTACCGCATAGGAAGGAGCCTTGCGATGTCCAACAAGCCCGACCCGCTGGTGCCGCGTCACGTGCGCCAGCGTTCCAATCGGCTCGCGCCGCTTCGGACACACCCGAACCCACCCGCCCGTCGTCAGCCAGACCAGCCACTGGCCCGGCCGTACTCGGCATCGAGGCAGCCCTCCGCACAACAGACCCCGCCGGCTGCCCATCGGCGCTGGCCGCTTGTGCTCCGTGTGCTGCTCTGGTGCGGCATGATCGGGCTGGGTGGCATCACCGTGCTTAGCGGTCTGGTCCTGGCTGGGCAGACCGAGCTCGTCGCCTGGATCATCGTCGGCGCGGTGCTGACCGTCGTCTTTGGCACGCCGCTGCTCTGCGTGGTGGGCCTGTTTCTCTTCTATGTCTGGGCCGTGACCCGCATGGGGCGCTCGCGCCGCCGCCCGCCGTCAACGAAGACCGGCGGTGTGCAGCAGGTGGCTCAGACGGTCATTGTCGGAGAGGTGGTGCTCGATGAGTGATCACCTCGCTCTGCTTCCCGGCCGCCCTCCTGCGGTGCTGATCGCTCGCTTCGTCGCCGAGTCCGCGCTGGAATATCCAGGCGTCGACGATATCGACGGACGGCTCCACCTCTGGCAGCAGCACCGTGGCTGCTGGGTGGTCGCCTTTCTCAACCGTGAGGCCGTCGGGATCGCCTGTGTCGCCCATATCGATGCAGGGCGCTACGCCGGCGAGACCTGTCTCTACTGGATCGAGGTCTTGCCTGAGGCACGCCGTCAGGGAATCGGACGAGCGCTGCTGCGCTGGGCGATGACTCAGGCGGAACGGCTGCTGATCATGGCGACGCCTGGCGCTGCGGAGTTCTACGCTCATATGCTGCCCGACGCTCAGCGGAATGGGCTGGAGTTTATCGTCACGCCCGAGCAGACCGCTCTCGCTCGGGCAGCCTGATCACGGAAAGGACGTTGTATGGGGACACGCGATCTGAACAAAATCATGCTCACCGGCCAGGTTGACGCTGAGCCGGAGATGCGATTCACCGCCGAAGGCGAGCCACGCACGACCTTCTATCTCACCTGCGCCGGCTCGCGCGACACAACGACGGCGGAGCGTTTGCGCCTGGTTGCCTGGGGCACACCGCTGGCCGAGCGCTGCAACGATCTGCTCCAGGGCGCGAAGCTTCTGGTTGAGGGTCGTCTCCAGCGCTGCACGGCTGACGATCCAGCTGAACAGGCCCGCTTTCCCGTTGAGGTGCGGGTGCGCGAGTGCCTGGTGATTGACCCTGGCAACGCGGCCGCAACGCTCGTGCCTGTGTCACCGCGCCCGCCCGCGCCACCAACGCGCACCGTGAATCTGCCGGTTGCGCCGCCCGCTCCTGCGCCGCAGCTGCCCGCCCGCGCGCCCCTCCCCGTGATGCCCGCCCGCCCGCCCGGACCGCGACCAACGATCGCGACCAAAATCGGCAAACGATAGCCAGC
>DAOLDO010000016.1:0-21194 GCA_035327325.1 Chloroflexaceae bacterium
CGCGCGCAGCGCGCCTCCGGACTGTGGACCTACACCGACGACGGCGACCGTTGGGACCACTCCAACACCCAGTTCGCCCTCCTCGGGCTCCACGCCGCCAGCCAGGCCGACGCGCCCGTCCCCGCCCTGATCAGGCGCCACGGCGAAGCTCTGCTCGGCCGCCCCGTCGAGGTGGCCGGCGTGCCCTACTGGACCGACGCCGCCTCTCTGGCCGAGGCCGGCATCCCCGCGGTGCTCTTCGGCCCCTCCGGCGCCGGCGCCCACGCCCTGGAGGAGTGGGTGGACCTCGAGAGTGTGCGCCAGTGCGTCGCGATCTACGCCCGCGTGATCGCGGCGTACTGCGGCTGAGCCGCCCCTCGCGGCAGCGCCGGGCGCAGCGGGCCGCCTCCCCACAGCCCGCTGCGCCCGCGGGGCCGGGCCGGCCCCCTTGCCGACCCGACCCTAGTGCAAACCCAGGCGCCCCGTTCGGGCATGGTCGGAGCGCCTCGGGCTTCAGGACGCCATACCCTATGCCCTAGACCCGATACCCTGCGCTGAAAGCGCACTAGCCCATGGAGCGGATCACCAGGTCAATCACCAGCGACACGAGGCCCGCGACCACCGCCGTGATAATCAGCGAGAGCACCATCGCGGCCGCGTCCGACAGCTCGCGCGCCTGGCCCCGCGGCGCTGCGGCCTCGCGCTCTCCCGCGTGCCTGTGGGTCGTGGTCGTCTCTTGGTTCATGGGGCTCCTCCAGTGGCTCTTCGGGTCCGCTCGGGCCTCGTGAGCGGGCGGGTCAGCGGCGGCCGGCGCCCGGCCCGCGCTGCCGGCGCAGGGCCTGCACGCCTGTCCAGACCAGGGTCGCCGCGATCAGCGGCAGCACCAGCAGCATCGCGTTGGTGAAGGTCTCCAGGGCCGGGTTGCGGGTCGCCACCAGGACCAGGAAGGCGGTGTAGGCCACATAGCTGCCCAGGAACAGCACGCCCTCCCAGCGGGCGATGGTGAAGCCCGTGAAGAAGATCGGCAGGCAGGCCGCCGCGACGGCGATCATGATCGGCAGGTCGAAGCTGAGCATCAGCGGGTTGACGTTCAGGCCGCCCGGGGTAACCAGCGCCGCGAGGCCGAGGATGCCGAGGAGGTTGAAGATGTTCGAGCCGACCACGTTGCCGATGGCGATGTCGCGCTCCTTGCGCAGCGTGGCGATAATCGAGGTGGCCACCTCGGGCAGCGAGGTGCCGGCGGCGACGATCGTCAGCCCGATGATCAGGTCGCTCACGCCGAAGGCCCTGGCGATCGTCGTGGCCGAGTCGATCAGCCAGCCCGCGCCCAGCACCAGCGTGCCCAGCCCGGCGAAGATGAGCCCGACCTGGTGGGCGATGTCGCCGCCCCTGGTGGCGCCGCCCTTCCCGAAGAGCGAGCCCCCGATGAAGAGCAGGGCCCCCGCGGCGATCAGGCCGGCCGCCACGGCGTCAAGCCAGCCCAGAGCGTACCCGGCGCCGGCCAGGGCCAGGGCCGCCACCGCCCCGCCGAGCCACGCGGGGCGCTTCGCGGCGAGCGTGTCCACCGTCACCCCCTCGGCGCCCGCCTGGGCCGCCGTCTCCCTGCGGCTCTCGACGATCGACCAGGCTGTGTAGCCCACGATGCCGGCGAAGAGCAGGGCCCCGTCGAGCGGGCCGACCCGTCCGTCGAGGGCCAGGAGCAGCAGCAGGAACGAGACGCCGATCATGATCGGCACCTCGCGCCGCACCAGCTGCCGCGAGACCAGCAGCGGCAGGATGAGCGCGCAGGCCCCCAGGATGAACAGCACGTTGAAGATGTTCGAGCCGACCACGTTGCCCATGGCGATGTCGGGGTTGCCCGCCAGGCCCGCCTGGATGCTCACCGCCAGCTCCGGCGAGCTGGTGCCGAAAGCCACCACCGTCAGGCCAATCACCAGGGGCGAGATGCCGAAGGCGGTCGCCACGCTCGAGGCCCCCCGCACCAGCAGCTCGCCGCCCGCCACCAGAAGCCCCAGCCCCACCCCCAGCGTCACCAGAGTCGTCGCCCAGTCCACAGAAGCTCCCCTCAGGCAGAGACCAGCAGGGCGGCCGCCATGGGCGACCGCAGCCCCGCGCGCAGGCTCCGGCCTGAGCGACGCCGCCACGTCGGCGTCGGGCTGCGCAGGGCGACAAGCTGTGGCCTCGCGCACACCAGGCAGCGAGACCTCACGGCGTACTGTGACGTCGCGATGGTCTCGCCAGTCGTGTGCGTCACGACCTGAGCGCCGGGCACGTGGTGCCGGACTGACGACGCTCAGCTCCGCCGGAGGCGGGCGGCTACTCCCCAACCAGAGACGGTGTGCGATCTCCACGCCACAGCATAACAGCGCGGCGGGCGCGGCAACGTTTGGAAAGCATTTGGAGAGTCTGCGGGCGTCGCCGCGCCCTCGGCCGCATCGGTATAATACCGGCAGCGCCCGAGATGAGGGAGGCCCCATGCAGATCCCCTCGCCCACGCCGCGGTTCTGGCGGCCCGCGGCCGGCCTCGCCCGCGTGCCCGCCGTCGGCGCGGCCCTGAGCCTCGCCGCCGTGGCCCTGCTCACGGCGCTCATGCTGACGCTCCAGGCCGTGATCCACTCGGCGACCGCCGCCCTGCTCTACATCCTGGTCGTGCTGCTCAGCGCCATGGCCTTCGGCCTGAGCGCCAGCCTGGCCGCGGCGCTGCTCGCCGCCATCGTCTTCACCTACTTCTTCATCCCGCCCTACGGCGGCTTCGGCATCAACTCGGTGGAGGACGCGGTGCGCCTCGGGGCGTTCCTCAGCGTCGCCCTCCTGGTCAGCGGCCTGGCCAGCCGGGCCCGCCGCCAGGCCGACGCCGCCGCCCGCCGCGCCGCCGAGCTGAGCGCCCTCTACCAGCTCAGCCAGGCCCTCGAGGCCGAGGTAGACCTCCCCCGCATCCTGCCGATCGTCGCCCGCACCACCGCCCGCCTCCTCGACGTGCCAGGGTGCGCCGTCCTGCTCGCCGACGCCGAGGGCCGCCTCGTCCAGCGCGCCGCCGAGGGCGTGACCGCGGCCGGCATCCCCCAGGAGCAGGTGCCGCTGCGCGTTGACCAGCGCACCCTCGGGGCCCTGCGCGTGGCCCAGCGCGCGCCCGACGACCCGCTCTCCGAGGAGGAGCACGAGCTCCTGCGCACCGTCGCCGCCCAGGTCAGCCTGGTCCTCGAGCGCGTGCGCCTCTCCGAGCTCGCCGGCCAGGCCCGCGTGCTCGCCGAGTCCGACCGCGTCAAGTCCGCCCTGCTCTCGCTGGTCTCCCACGACCTGCGCACCCCCCTGGCCGTGGTCAAGGGCCTCGTCACAAGCCTGCTCGACCCGTCGGTCGGCTGGACGGACGCCCAGCGCCGCGAGCTGCTGGCTACGATCGACGAGGAGACCGACCGGCTCAACCGGATCGTGGGCGAGCTGCTCGAGATGTCGCGCATCGAGGCCGGCGCCGTCTCCCAGGCCCGCTCCTGGCACGACCTGGACGAGCTGATCGCCGCGGTCGGCGCCGACCTGGGGCCGCGCCTGCCCCAGCCGCTCCAGTGCGACGTGCCGGGCGACCTGCCCTGGGTCCGCATCAGCTACGCGCAGATCGAGCAGGTGCTGCGCAACCTGCTCGAGAACGCGGCCCACTACGCGCCGCCCGCCAGGCCGATCGAGATCGTGGCGCGTCAGGAGGACGGGCACGTGCGCGTCGAGGTGCGCGACCGCGGCCCCGGCGTGCCCGAGTCCCTCCGCGAGCGCATCTTCGAGAAGTTCGTCCGCGCCGCCCCCGCCGAGCGCCACGCCGCCGGCGCGGGCCTGGGCCTGGCCATCTGCAAGGGCCTGGTCGAGGCCCACGGCGGCCGCATCTGGGCCGAGCCCCGACCGGGCGGCGGGTCCACCTTCGCCTTCACCCTGCCCATAGAGCCGCGCCCCGCGCCGCAGCCCGCGGGCGGCGAGGAGCAGACAAACCATGGCCCGCATCCTAGTCGTTGACGACGAGCCGCAGATCGGGCGCATGCTCAAGACCGTGCTCGGCGCCCACGGCCACACCGTGCTGGTCGCCCCCGACGGGGCCATGGCGATCGAGCAGGCGGCGCGCTGGCAGCCCGACGCGATCATCCTCGACCTCGGTCTGCCCCAGCTCGACGGGCTGCGCGTGATCAGCCGGGTTCGCGAGTGGTCGCGCGTGCCGATCGTCGTGCTCACCGTGCGCGACGCCGAGCAGGACAAGGTGGCCGCCCTCGACCTCGGCGCCGACGACTACCTGACCAAGCCCTTCGGCATGGACGAGCTGCTGGCCCGCCTGCGGGTCGCCCTGCGCAACGCCCAGTGGCGCGCCCAGAGCACCGAGCCCGTGCTCAGCTTCGGCGCCCTCCAGATTGACCGCGCCCGCCGCCTTGTCACCCTGAGCGGCCACGAGGTGAAGCTGACCCCCACCGAGTACCAGCTGCTGCTGCTGCTGGCGGGCAGCGCGGGCAAGGTGCTCACCCACCAGCACCTGCTGACCACGATCTGGGGCCCCGGGGCCGCGCAGGACGTGCCCACCCTGCGCGTCTTCGTCACCCAGCTGCGCAAGAAGATCGAGCCCGACCCCGCCCACCCGCGCTATATTCGCAACGAGCCCGGCATCGGCTACCGCTTCCAGGCCCCGGGCGAGCCCGCCGGCCCCTGAGGCGCCGCGCGGCCCCATTCCTGCTGTTGCAAGGTGCAGCGGCGCCTTTGCGCCGCGGACTACCCCCGGCCCGGCGGCGCGCACGGGCGCCCGCCCGGCAGACTGGAGGAGCGTATGCACTCTGTAGCGGCCCCCGCCCGGCTCCCGCGCGGCGCGCACCAGGTGGCGCCCGGCGTGCTGCGGCTGCGCGTCGCCTTCGTGAACCTGTTCTTCATCGGCCCGCCCGCCGGCCCCTGGGTGCTCGTAGACGCGGGCGTCGGCGACTGCAGCGGGCAGATCGTCCGCGCCGCCGAGGCCCACTACGGCCCCGGCGCGGCCCCCGCCGCGATCATCCTCACCCACGGCCACTTCGACCACGTCGGCGCCCTCCGCGCCCTGGCCGAGCGCTGGGACGCCCCGGTCTACGCCCACGCCCTCGAGCTCCCCTTCCTGACGGGCCGCCAGTCCTACCCGCCGCCCGACCCGCTCGCCGGCGAGGGGGCCATGGCCTGGCTCTCCCCGCTCTACCCCCGCGGCCCCGTGGACCTCGGCGGGCGCGTTCTCGCTCTGCCCCCCGACGGGCGGCTGCCGCGCCTGCCGGGCTGGCGGGCCATCCACACCCCCGGCCACACCCCCGGCCACATCAGCCTCTTCCGCGACGAGGACCGCGTGCTCATAGCCGGGGACGCCGTCGTCACCACCCGCCAGGAGACGGCCACCGGCGCCCTGGCCCAGCCCCCCGCGCTGCGCCGGCCGCCGGCCTACTTCACCCCAGACTGGCCCTCCGCCCGGCGCTCGGTCGAGGCGCTTGCGGCGCTGCGGCCCGCCGTACTCGCCAGCGGCCACGGGCCGACGCTGCGCGGCCAGGCCGCCGAGGGGCAGCTCGCGGAGCTCGCGGCACACTTCGAGACCGTCGGCCTGCCCCGCCGCGGGCGCTACAGCCCCCGGGCCGCCGCGCCCGGGCCAGAGGCGCGCCGCGCCTGGCCTCGCGTCGCCGCCGGCGCCCTCGCCGGGCTCGCGGCCACCGGCCCGATGACCGCCGTGATGCTGGCCCTCGCCGTCCTGCGCGCCGGGGATGGGCGCGACCCCTTCCCGCCCCGCCAGGTGATGGAGGGCGTCGCGGGTCGGCTCGGCCTCTGGCAGCGCGCGGGCGAGGCCCAGCGCGCCGCTCTGACCCTTGCCGGCCACTTCGGCTACGGGGCCGCGATGGGCACCCTCTACGGGGCCCGCGACCGCGAGCCCATCCCCGCCGGGCCCCTGGGCGGCGCGGCCTACGGGCTGCTGGTCTGGGCCGCCAGCTACGCCGGCTGGCTGCCGGCCCTCGGCATCGTGCAGCCGCCCTGGCGCGAGCCGCGCGGCCGCACGCTCCAGCTGCTCGCCTCCCACCTGGTCTGGGGCGCCACCCTCGGCTGGCTCGCGCGCCGGCTGTAGTATGGGCTGGCGCTGCGGCGCCCTCCTGCTGATCGGCGCAGCGCCAGGGCCGCGCCGATCAGCAGGAGGGCCAGCCCGAAGGTGTTCCAGGCCAGGACTTAGGGCGGCAACGCCGCTCCTGCCAGCGGATTATGCTCGCGCCCGGTCGTACGCTGTCATCCCTGCCCCCGGCCGCCGGCCCTACTGCGTCACCTTCTTGACCGCCTGCTTGATCAGGTTGGGGTCGGCCGTGCCGAAGGTGCGCGGGTCGCCGGGGGGCGGCTCGGCCACGGGCCCCATGGGCCGCGGCCGCTCGAGGTAGCTGAACTCGCCCTTGCCGTCCGGCGTGGCGCCCTTGGCCCAGCTGCCCGCGCCGCTCGCCCCGTCCGGCGACATGTTCCAGAACTGGTAGGCCACCTCGCGCTTCTCCTGGTCGATCGGGAAGCTGCTCGGGCAGGGCGTCGTCTCCAGCCCCTCGGCCTCGAGCTCGGCGATCGCGGCGATCCACTGGTTCTGGTGCATCGTGTCGCGGGCGAGCATGAACGAGAGCATGTCGCGCACCCCGGGGTCGTCAGTCATGTTGTAGAGCCGCGCGACCTGGAGCCGGCCCTGCGACTCGGCGTTGAGGTTGGCGCGGAAATCGGCCAGCAGGTTGCCGCTCGCGACGATGTAGCGCGCCGTCCAGGGGAAGCCCACGCTGTCGTTCGGCGCCGCGCCAAGGCCGCTCACGATCGCATGCTGCGGGTTCATCCCGCCCAGCACCGCCGCCACCGCAGGGTTGCCGGCCGCCGCCGCCTCCTGCTCCGAGAGCGGCGCGCCCTCCAGCAGCCAGCCGATCATCGTGGACAGCATCTCGACGTGGGCGATCTCCTCCGTGCCGATGTCGAGCAGCATGTCGCGGTACTTCTGCGGGCCGCGGCAGTTCCAGCCCTGGAAGAGGTACTGCATCATCACCGAGATCTCGCCGAACTGCCCGCCGAGCACCTCCTGGAGCTGCTTGGCGTACACCGGGTCCGGCTTGCTCGGGCGCGCGTTGTACTGGAGCCGCTTATCGTGAATGAACATCGGCCGTTCCTCCTCGCTATAAGGGGTGGGCAGGCTGCCCCACAAGGGGCCGTGGCCCGCAAGAGGCGCGCCACACGTCCCGCCGCCGCTGTCAGGAGAGCGCCCACCGTCCGGCGCCATGTTCCTGACCGCGCCTCGCCCGCCCCTGGTACGCCAGTTGCCCCACGCGGGCAAACTGACGGCGTCCCGCCCCAGGGCGGCTCACATAGCGAGTGAGGTTTAGGATGACAAGAGAAGGACTGAAGCGGCTCGACGCCATCGCCGGTCGGCTCCAGCGCATCGGGGTAGCCCTGAGCGCCCTGCTCGGCGGCCTGGTCGGCCTCGCCTTCGCCCACGGCGCCGCCCAGGCGTGGTCGTTCGCCTTCGGCGGCTTTCTCAGCCTGCTCTGGGTCGGCATGGCCGTCATGGTGCTCTCGGCGGCCAGCGGGCGCGTCCCGGCGGGGGCCTGGCGCGAGGGCCTCAGGCTGAGCAGCAGGGTCTTCCTCGCCCAGACGACCCTCTACGGCCTGGCCGTGCTGGCCCTCGCCCTGACGCCGGTCGAGCGCGCCGGCGCGCAGGTCGCGCAGCTGGCCCTGGCGATGCTCCCTGGGCTCTACCTCTGCAGCGTGATGGCGATCCTGGGGGGCGGGCCGCTCTTCCTGTCCTGGCTGCCCGCCCGCCACGACCGCTAGCCCGGGCGCCTAGATCGCGCCCGGTCGGCGCCTGCGCACGGCCTTCACCAGGTAGGCCAGGTACCCGCGGCGGTTCAGGTAGTCAATCAGGTTCAGAACCATGGCGGGCTTGCGCGTCCCCCCGACCATCTCCAGGTTGACCTGGAGCCTCACCCCGCTGTCTTCCAGATCCTGCTGGACATCGCTGCACAGCTCCTCAAGCTCCACGATGTCGAAGGTCGCCACCAGCAACTCGCGCAGGGCGCGCCTGTCCACCGGCGCGGCCGGGTCGCGGGCCGGCGCCCCCTCATCGGCCTGCGACCCGGCCGGCCCAGGCTCCCAGAGCGCGCCGTCGCGCAGGCGCAGAAACAGGGCGGGCGCCCACCAGTCGGGCCGCTCCAGCACGGCCGCCCGGGCCCGGGCCAGCGCCAGGTCAACCAGGCCGCTCCGCCGCACCTCGGCGAAGAAGACCGTCATCATGGCCGCGACCGTGTCGGCGCTGACCAGGCCCTGCATGGCGACCACCGCCGGCACGCCCGTCGCGGCGATCCGCGGCCCCAGGGCCGTCGCCGCGGCGCCGCCGGAGTGCCCGTCCCCCGCGCTCTCGCAGGCGGCCAGCACGACGATCAGCGGCCGCCGCGCGAGGTCGCCCAGAGCCTGGACGAGTTTCCCCGCCGCCGTGGGCGCCGCGCGCCCGCCCGCGTCCTCCAGCCAGAGGTACGGCAGCCCGTCAGCGAGGGTGCCGTGGGCGACGATGTAGAGGATCTCGGGCCCTGACTGCAGCGCGCTCGCCAGCGCCGCGAGCGTCACCGGCGCCCCCGGCGCCGAGGCCAGGGCCGTCGTCCTGATCGCGCCGAGGGCCGCCGCTGCCCGGGCGACCTCGCCGGCCGCGTCCACCGGCCCGAGCCCGAAGTCGCCCAGGTTCGCCGGGTTCGCGGCCACCAGCAGCGCCGAGAGCCCCTGCGGCGCACCGCGCCGCGCCAGGGCCAGCCCGTCCCCCGGCAGGTAGCGCGACAGGATGATCCGCTCACTCGTGGCGAGCGAGGTCGGGTCGCGCCGCAGCGGGTCCTGCAGCAGCTCCCAGCGCAGGCTATGCAGCTCAGCCGCCCCCGGCTCGACGCGCAGCCGCAGCCGGGCCGGCACCTGGGCCCCCTCGAGGTAGCCCCGCGCCTGGCCCCAGGCCACCCGCAGCCGCTCGTCTGCGAAGAGCATGCGGGTCAGGGCCTGGCCGTACCCCACCGGGTCCAGGCTGCGCCCGATCAGCTCCGTCCGGTCCAGGCTCACGGGGGCGCCCACCACAAGGTCGCTGTCCGCCACCCCGTCCGCCGCCGTGAAGCGCAGGTCGGCGCCATGGCCGCCGGGGAGCTCGCGGAGCGTCAGCTCGAGCTGCGCGACGTTCATCGTGGTACCTCTGTGCGGCCCTCATCCTTAGCACTAGCGCTCTATTCTAACATTCCCCCGCCGCCCGCACCAGCGCCGCCGATCCGCCGCTCGCCCGATGAAGCGCCGCCGGCGAGCGTGCTACAGTGGCCCCACGCCGGTCTGGCGGCCGATCCTGCCACCGAAAGGCCCCGCGATGCTGATCCTCGAGACCGAGCGCCTCGCCCTGCGGCGCCTCCTGCCCGCCGACTTCGACGCCCTCTTCGCCCTCTACGGCGACCCCGAGATCCGCCGCTACTTCCCCGAGGGCACCCTCACCCGCGAGCAGGCCCGCGAGGAGCTGGAGTGGTTCCTCGACGGCCACCCCAACCACCCCGAGCTCGGCCTGTGGGCGACGATCCACAGGCCCTCCGGGCGCTTCATCGGCCGCTGCGGGCTGCTCCCCTGGACCATTGACGGCCGCGAGGAGGTCGAGGTGGCCTATCTGCTCGACAAGCGGTTCTGGGGCCAGGGCCTCGCCACCGAGGCGGCCCGCGCCATCGCCGCCTACGCCTTCGAGCGCCTCGGCCTCCAGCGCCTGGTCTGCCTGATCGACCCGCGCAACCAGGCCTCGATCGGCGTCGCCCGGCGCATCGGCATGGCCCTCGAGCAGGCCCGCGAGGACGAGAAGGGCCCCTACCTGCTCTACGCGATGGCCCGGCCGCCCCGCGAGCTCGCCCCCGTCGAGGAGGCCGGGATCCTCGCCCTGGAGGGCGAGCCGGCCCAGCCCTACCTGGCCACGGCCGAGGACGCGCGCCGCCTCGTCGAGGCGTGCTGGTCGAGCGGCGCCGGCGCCGCCCTGCTCTACCCGCCCAACCTCACCCCGGGCTTCTTCGACCTCAGCACCGGCGAGGCCGGCGCCATCCTCCAGAAGCTCCAGAACTACCGCATCAGGCTCGCCGTGGTCTGCCCGCCCGGCGATGTCCCCATGAGCAGCCGTTTCCGCGAGCTGCTGGCCGAGGCCCAGGGCGGGCGCGACTTCGGCCTCTTCCCCACCCGCGAGGCCGCCCGCGCCTGGCTCGCCGGCTGAGCAACGCAGCCCCTGTCAGGATGGGTAGACCCGCCCCTCCTCGACCCGCAGGCGCGCGATCGCCGCCAGGAAGTCGGCCCCGAAGTCGGCCAGGTCGGTCGCCGAGAGCAGCGTCTGCTGCCCTGGCCGCCTGATCGCGTCGAGCAGGTGCGCCCGGCGCTGCGCGTCCAGCTCGCTCAGCACATCGTCGAGCAGCAGCACCGGCGCGTCGCCCGCGCGCTGGCGCATCAGGTCGGCCTCGCCCAGCTTGAGCGCCAGGGCCACGCTGCGCTGCTGCCCGCGCGACCCGTAGCGCCCCAGGTTCACCGCGCCCACCGTGAAGGCCAGGTCGTCGCGGTGCGGGCCGATCAGCGTCTGCCCGCGGGCCAGCTCATCGCGGCGCCCCTCGCGCAGCCCCTCGGCCAGGCGCGCCGCCAGCCCGCCCGAGTCGCGCGCCCCCCGCAGGTCGTGGCTCGGCAGGTACTCGATCGCCAGGGGCGTCTCCCCCCCGCTGATCGCCTGGAACAGCGGTCCGACGATCGTGTTCAGCTCGGCCACGGCCCGCAGGCGCTCGGCCAGCACGTAGCCGCCCGCCGCCGCCAGCTCCTGGTCCCAGTAGGCCAGCTCGTCGTCCACGGAGCGCGGCGGGCGGCGCCGCTCGCGCCACGAGCGCAGCAGGCTGTTGCGCTGCTGCAGGAGCTTCTGGTAGTGGGCCAGGGTGCGCACGTAGTGCGGGTCGAGCTGCGAGAGCGTGATGTCGAGGTAGCGCCGCCGCTCGGCGGGCGGCCCGTCCACCAGGGTCAGGTCGGCCGGGGTGAACAGCACCACCCGCAGCTGGCCCACCAGGTCAATGGCCCGGGCCGGCCGCTTGTCAATCCGCACCAGCTTGCTCGAGAGGTTGGTGAGCTGGCCCTCGTCGTCGGTGCGGCGCTGCACGATCACCTCCAGGCGCACTTTGCCGCTCAGGCGGCGCACCTCCGCGGCCACGCGCGCGAACGGCGGCACCCCGGCCTCGCCAACGGCCTCCCAGCGCACCAGCTCGCGGTCCGCGCTCACCCGGGGCGAGCGGGTCGTCGCCAGGTAGAACAGGGCCTCGAGCACGCTGGTCTTGCCGGCGGCGTTGGGCCCGTACAGCAGGGTGATGCCGGGCGAGAGCTGGAGGTCGAGGCGCTGGTAGTTGCGGAAGTCGCGCAGGGAGAGCTGGCTTACATCCATCCAGGGTGTCGCTAGCCGCTCAGCTGAAGGGCGCGCAAGGCGCGCAAGTCCCCGCACCCCGCGCAGAACATCGCCACCCGCAGCTCGCGCACCCATGCCTCCAGGCTCTCGGCCACCGCCTCGGCGCCGCGCTCGTCGATCGCGCTCACCAGGGCCGGCTTGGCCGTTCCGGCCAGGTCGGCGCCCAGGGCGATCGCCTTGGCCACGTCCACACCGCTGCGCACCCCGCCCGAGCCGATCAGCGTCACGTCGGGCAGGGCCGCCCGCACCTCCCTGATGCACTCGGTGGTCGGCAGGCCCCAGTCGGCGAAGGCGCCCGCCACCCGCCGGCCCCCGTCGCTCGGCTGGCGGAAGCGCTCCACCTCGCTCCAGCTCGTGCCGCCCGCGCCGGCCACGTCAATCGCCCGCACCCCGCACTCGTAGAGCCGGCGCGCGTCGCCCGCCCCGATGCCGTTGCCCACCTCCTTGACCACCACCGGCACCTCGAGCGCCCGGCAGACCGCCTCGATCCGCCCGAGCAGGCCCTTGAAGTTGGTGTTGCCCTCGGGCTGCACCGCCTCCTGGAGCGGGTTCAGGTGCAGGATCAGCGCGTCGGCCTCGATCATCTCCACGGCGCGGCGGCACTGGTCAATCCCGAAGCTGTAGTTCAGCTGCACGGCGCCCAGGTTGGCCAGCAGCGGGATGCGCGGCGCCACCCGCCGCACCTGGTAAGTCGGCGCCAGGCGCGGGTCGGCCACGGCGGCCCGCTGCGAGCCCACGCCCATCGGCAGGCCCATGGCTTCGGCGGCCTCGGCCAGGGCCAGGTTGATCTTCTCGGCCACGCTGGCCCCGCCGGTCATCGAGCTGATCAGCAGCGGCGCGCTGATCGGCTTGCCCAGGAAGCTCGTGCGCGTGTCCACCTCCGCCAGGTCGAGCTCGGGCAGCGCCCTGTGGGGCAGCCTGTAGGCGGCGAAGCCGGCGGCCACGCCCTTCGCCGCCACATCCTCGCCCAGCACGATGCGGATATGGTCAACCTTGCGCCCCTCGGTCTGGCCGGAGTCTGGCACCGCGCCCTCCTTGCGCCCACGGCGCCACAAAGCGGTATACGGCGATCATACCAGCAAAGAGGGGGGGCGTCAAACACGCGAGGCGTGAGGTGTGAGCCGCGCGCTGCCGCTCGCGCTGTGAGGTGTGATTCCGCTACGCGCACGGCCGCAGCTATCTCACACCTCACACCTCACACCTCAGCAACAGCAGCGCCGTCCGGCGAGCACAGCTACAGATATTCTCGCTGGTTCACCCGCCGCTTCCACTCCTCCTTGATCTCCACCGGCGTGCCCTGCGAGACCAGGAAGTCGAGCAGCAGCCGCGAGAAGACGCTCGACTGCTCCAGGAAGGGGAAGTGGTTGGCCTTCGGCAGGATGAGCAGCTGCACCGGCCGGTCGCTGATCTCGCCGAGGAAGCTCGCGTGCTCGGCGCCGACGATCTTGTCCTGTCCGCCGTACACCGCCAGCAGCGGCACCGTCAGGGCCGCCACGTGGGGCCGCAGGTCCGTGTCGAGCAGCGACTCCTGCACGCTGCTCAGCACCTCCTCGCTCAGGCCCTCGGTGTCCTCGTACAGCTCCTGCTGCACCTCGGGGTCGGCGATCGGCACGCCCCGTAGCAGCCTTGACCACACGTTGGTCGAGTTGTTCATGCCCAGCAGCCGCGAGAAGGTGCCCGGCTTCACGTGGCCCGCCAGCACCTGCCCGTCCATCGGCGTGGCCACCGTCAGCACCTTCAGGAAGCGCTGCGGCTGCTCGCGCGCCGCCCGCACCGCCACCATCCCGCCCATGCCGTGGCCCACCAGGTTCGCCGTCGCCATGCCCATCTTGTCCATGAACTGGCTGAGCATGTCCACGTAGCTCGACACGTTGAACTGCGCGCCCTTGCGGTCGCTCTCGCCGTAGCCCCAGAAGTCAATCGCGTAGGCGCGGTAGCGCTCCGAGGCCAGGTCCATCGTCGGCACCCAGTAGCGCCACGAACCGAGCCAGCTGTGGAGGAAGATGATCGGCTGGCCCCGTCCGAAGACTTCGTAGTGGACCAGCCTGTTGTCGAGGTGGATGGCGCTCACTCGGCGTCCTTCTCGGCGTCGCTGCTGTCGCTCTGCACCAGGGGCAGGATGAAGCTGAACGTGCTCCCCTTGCCGTGCTCGCTGTGGACCCACATCTCGCCGCCGTGCTGCTCGACGATCTGCTTGGCGATCGCCAGGCCCAGCCCCGTGCCGCCCGCCACGTCGCGCAGCGGGTTGTCGGCCCTGTAGAAGGGCCGGAACAGCTTCTTGCGCTGCTCGGGGGTCAGGCCCACGCCGTTGTCCTCGACGTCAACCTGCAGCATGCTCGCCCTGTTGAGGAAGGCCCGCACATGGACGCGCCCGCCCTCGAAGGTGTATTTTACCGCGTTTGAGAACAGATTGGCGATCACCTGGCCGATGCGCCGCTGGTCGGCCATCACCCACGGCAGCGACGGCGGCGCCTCGATCGTCACCTGCATGCCCTTGCGCTCGTACTCGAGCCGCAGCGACTGCACCGTCTCGCTGATCAGCGCCGGCAGCTCCACCGGGGCCAGGATCAGCTTCTTGTTCGAGTCGGGCCGCGAGAACTCGAGGATGTCCTCGATCAGCGCCCGCAGCCGGTTGGTGTTGTTCTTGATGATCTGCAGGTAGCTGCTCTGGTCCTCCGTCAGCGGGTGCGCTCCCGGCAGCAGCAGCACGTCCACGTAGCCCTTCACCGCCGTCAGCGGCGTGCGCAGCTCGTGGCTCACGTCCGAGATGAACTGGCGCTTGGCCTGGTCGGCCTCGATCTCGCGCGTAATGTCGCGCAGCACCGCCACCTCGCCGTAGCGCTGGCCGTCCGGCCCCACCACCGGCGCCAGATTCACCGCGATCACCTGGCCCGGGTCGGTCAGGTCGAGCGAGGTCGAGTAGATCTGCTGCCCCTGCCGTACCTGCTTGAGGCCGTTGGTCAGCCCGTGGTAGAGGGCGTGGGCCCGCCGGCGCGCCACCTCGTCGCCGCCCAGCCCGTCGAGGATGCTCAGCGCCTGGCCGATCACGTCCTCGGCCGCGATCTCCAGCACCTGCTCGGCCGCCGGGTTGAACAGGGTGATGCGCTGGTCGGTGTCCAGCACGATCACGCCCTCCGTCACCGAGCGGAACACCGCCGCGCTCTTCGAGCTTTCCTCGCGCTGCTCCTCCAGCAGCACCGCGTTCGTGCTCGCCAGGTCGTTGATAAAGCTGTAGAGCTGCGCGTTGGCCACCGCCGAGGCCACCACGCCCGCGATCGTCCCCAGCAGGTTCATCTGCGAGTCGCTGAAGAAGCCGACCTCGGTGGACGAGAGCACCAGCACGCCCAGGGCGTCGTCGCTGGTCTTCAGCGGCACCGCCGCCGCCGAGTGCACGTCGTCGGCCCGGCCCGGCTCGCGCACCCAGCGCGGGTCGAGCACCACGTCGGGGATATTCACCGACTCCTGGTGCTGCATCACCCAGCCCGCCAGGCCCTCGCCACCGTCGAAGCGCAGCGCGATATTGGCCGTCCTGCTGTCGCCCCGCCCGTACAGCACCGCCCGGCAGATCAGGGCCCCGCTCCCGGGGTCGCGCAGCATGATCGAGCCGCGCACCACGCCCAGGTGGTTCGAGATCAGCTCCAGGGCCTGCCGCAGGATCACGTTCAGGTCCAGCTGCGTGGTCAGTTCCAGCGTGATCGCGTGCACCGCCTCGAGCCGCTCCTTCTCCTCGGCCAGCTGGCGGCCCGCCTGCTCCAGCTCGGCCGTGCGCTCGCTCACCCGCCGCTCCAGGTCGGCCGCCAGGTTCGAGATCTGGTCGAACAGCCGGGCGTTCTGGATCGCCTGGCTCGCCTGGTTGGCCAGCGTGAAGGTTACGTCAACCTCTTCGGCGTCGTAGGCCCCCGGCGTGGCCGAGCCGATCGTCAGGATGCCCACCAGCTCGTTGTCCACCAGCAGCGGCGCGCCGATCCAGGCCCGCGCCTGCCAGCCCAGGCGTCGCAGGGGCGCGAAGCGCTCGTCCTCGCGGGCGTCCTCGATCAGCACCGGCTGGCGCTCGACCGTCATCGCCTGGAAGAGCGGGTGCTCCTCCACCGCGTAGACCTCGCTCAGCAGCTCCTCGCGGGCAAAGCCGCGCACCTCGGTGATCTGCAGGTGGCCCAGCCCCTGGTCGCGCAGCAGCACCGCCGCGCTGTCGTAGCGCACCACCAGGGCCAGCTGGTCGAGGATCAGGGTCTGGATCTCGCCAAGGGCCAGGGTCGAGGTGAACGACTGGGCCACGTCCCGCAGGGTGTCGGCCAGGCGGCGCCGCTGCTGCTCCAGCTGGAAGAGCTGGGCGCTGCGCAGGGCCTGGCCCGCCTGGTTGCCCAGGATGGCGATCAGGGCCTTCTGCTGCGCGGTCCACTCGTGGGGATGGCGCAGGCCCACCCACAGGGCGCCCAGGGGCTCGTCGGGCGCGCCGATCGTCACGCCAAGGGCGCTCCTGATCCCGTGGGTCAGGGCGTCGGGGTTGGCCCCTTCGATCTGGTGCAGGTCGCTCACCGCCAGGGGCTGCCCGCTCGTCAGCAGCCGGCCGGTCATGCCGTCCAGCCGGAAGTTGATATGCAGGTCTTCGCGGGTCTTGTCCTTCTCCACGAGCACCTGGCGCTCAACCTTCCCGCCCTTGCCGAGGCGCAGCACGGCGCACAGCTCGGCCCCGAGCATGCGCAGAGCCGCGTCGGCCACCAGCTGCTGGGTCTCCTCCATGTCGAGGGTGCCCGAGAGGTTCTGGGTCACTTCGAAGAGCGTGGTCATCTCGGCGGCGTTCTGGCGCGTCTCGCTGAACAGGCGCGCGTTGTTGAGCGCCGCGCCCGCCTGGTTGGCCACCGTGGTCAGGAAGCGCAGGTCGTTCTCGTCGAAGGCCCGCTGCTCGTAGCTCTGGATGTCAATCACCCCGAGCACCTTGTTGCCGAACATGATCGGCGCCACCAGGAATGACTGCTCCTCCAGATCCTCGGGCCCGACCCGGTCGCCGTCCATGTCGAGGCCCAGCTCGCGCCCCTCGTCGGCCGAGTGCAGCAGCAGCGGCTGGCCCGTGCGCACCACCCGCCCGACCACGCCGCTGGCCAGGGGCAGCGGCGCGAAGCTCACCGGCTCGCCGCGGTCGAAGGCCAGGGGATAGCTGATCGTGTCGCTCTGCTCGTCGTAGAGCCCGATCAGCGAGGTGCTGACATCAATCACCTCGCCGATGCCCCGGTGCAGATGCTCCAGCAGCTGCTGCAGCTCGAGCGTGCCGTTCACCGCCGCGCTGATCGCGTTGATCGTCGAGAGCTCGTTGATGCGCTGCTCGCGCTCCTGGAACAGCCGCGCGTTCTCCAGGGCCGTCGCCGCCTGGTCGGCCAGGCCCGAGAGCAGCTCCTGCTCGTCCGGCGTGAAGCGGCGCCGGTAGTTCGTCATCACGCTGAGCACGCCGATCAGCTGCCCGCGGTAGACCACCGGCACGCCCATGAACGAGACCAGGTTGTTGTCGCGCTGGTAGTTCGGGTAGAGCGAGCCGCCCACCTCGTTCACGTCGTCAATCACCAGGGGGGCCACAAGCTCGGCCACCCGCCCCGTGAAGCCGCGGCCCACCGGCACGCGCATGTTGGCGCCCCGCTCGCTGGGGATGCCGTCTAGGGCCGCCGGCACCAGCACCCCGCCGTCAATCAGCCGCCACAGAGCCACCGTGGTCACGTTCAGGCGCCGGCTCACCAGCTCCATCAGCTTGCCCAGCACCTCGTCGGGCCTGAGCAGCGACGAGAGGATGCTCGCCGCGTTGAGCAGGGTCGAGAGGGCGCCCACCTTCTGCTCAAGGGCCTGGGCGCTCGCCCGCGCCTCGGCGTAGGCCATGGCCCGGCTGATCGCCGTGCTGGTCTGGTTCGCGATCGTCTGGCACAGCTCCAGGGCCCGCTGGCTGAACTCTCCCGCCCGCCCGACGAAGTCGAGGCCCACTGCGCCGATCACCTGCCCGTCCACCACCAGCGGCACCAGGGCGATCGACCTGATGTCCAGGGCGGCGAAGGTGGCGTGCGAGGGCGCGAGCAGCGGCTCGGCCTGCGCGTCGAGGGCCACCAGGGGCCGCTGGTGCTCGTCGAGCCAGTCCACCGAGGGGTTGTCGCCGATCGGCACCCTGATCGTGTGCAGCGCGCCGCTCGGCCGGTGCTCGGCCACGGCCGGCGCCACGCCCGCCGCCCGGTCGTAGATCACCAGGCGCGCCTGGTCCACCCCCGTGGCCTCGGCCATGGTGTCCACCACGATCTGGTAGATCCGCTGCACGTCCGTCTCGGCGCTGGCCAGCACCGAGACCTTGTTGAGCAGGTCGAGCTGCTGCACCTGCTCCTGGGCCCGCGCCAGCAGGCGCGCGTTCTGCACGCCAAGGGCCAGCTGGTTGGCCACCGTGGTCATGAAGGCCAGCTCGCGGTCGCCGTAGAGCCCGGCCTCGTAGCTCATCACGGCGATCACGCCCACCACGCTGCCGTCGCCCACCAGCAGGGGCACGCCCAGCCACGAGGCCGACTGGCGGTCGCTGCCGAACATGATCGGCGCGAAGCCGGCCCGCTCGTGCTCGCTGCCCAGGTCGTCGAACAGCAGGTGGCGCCTGGTCCTGATGATGTGCTCGGTCAGGCTGCCCGGCGAGGGCGTGCGCCACGAGCTGTCGAGCTCCTCCTGGTCCTCGTCTACCTCGAACGAGAGGGCGATGCGATTCTCGTCCTCGTAGTAGATGAAGATGAAGAACGAGTCGAGGGGCAAGAAGACCCTGAGCTGGTCGTAGGTCAGGCGCAGCATCTGGCTCAGGTCGAGGGTCGAGCTGGTGATCTGGCCGATCCGGTTGATCACATTCAGCTCGGCGATGCGCTGCTCGCGCTCGCGGAACAGCGTGGCCCGCTCCATGGCGATCGCCAGCTGGTTCGCCAGGGCCGAGAGGAACTGTCTGTCGCGATCCGTGAACACGTGGGGCGCGAAGTCCTGCACGCTCAGCACGCCGATCACGCGCCCCTGACTGATCAGGGGCACGCCGAGCCACGAGCGCACCTCGGCGGCGCCGTCGGCCAGGGCCACCAGCCGCTCTCTGTAGCGCGCGTCGTTCGGCAGGTCCTCGATCAGCAGGGCCTGGCCCGTCTCGATGATCAGCTCGGTCAGGCCGGCCCGCGGCGCGGTCTGCTTATGGGCGCTCGGCAGCAGCTCGCCCTGGCGCATGAACAGCTCGAAGCGCACGTCGCGCGATTCGGGCCTGTGGCTGGCGATGTAGAAGAAGCTGGGCGTGCCGAGGAAGGCCACGATCTCGTCGTAGACCCGCTCGAGCAGGGTGTCGAGGTCAATCGTCGAGGTGGCGGCCTGGCCCACCTGGAACAGGGCCGCCATCTGCTCGGCGCGGGCGTCGGCGTCGCGCAGCAGCCACGAGTTTTCGATCGCGATCGCGGCCTGGTCGGCGAAGATCTCGAGCGGCTCGACGCTGCGCTCGGTCGGGCGCTGGCGGTCCTGCGGCTCGCTCACCAGCATCAGACCGAGCAGCATGCCGTCGGTCGAGTAGAGCGGCACGCAGAGCCGGTCGCCCGCCTGCCACTCGCCGGGCGCCCGCTCGTCCTCGAAGGGCGTGTAGCTGAACACGCCCGTGTCGAAGTCGGCCTCGATCTCGCGGGCGGCCTCGGCGGGCACGAAGTAGCAGCGGCCCACGCGAAAGCGCGAGTCGAGGTAGCGCAGGGCCAGGACTTCGGGCAGCGGGGTCTGGGCCAGCTGGTCCAGCTCGCTCAGGGGGATGCCCGCCGCCGCCGTCGGGCGCAGCAGCCCCGGCGCACCCGGGTGGGCCAGGCAGAACAGGACCGTGCGGTAGTTGGCCGACTCCATCGCGCTGTAGCCGACCTGCTCGAGCAGGTTGTCGAGCGAGCGGTCGGCCCTGAGGGCCTGGCCGATCTCGAGCACGTTGTTGAGGATGGCCGCCCTGGTCTTCTGGGCCCTGTAGAGGTGCTCCAGCTCGGCATAGCGCTGGGCGTTGCCGATGCCCACCGCCGTCTGGTGGGTCAGGGCGCGCAGGAACTCCACCGCGTCGTAGTCGAAGGCCCGCGGCCTGGGCGCCAGCAGCAGCAGCACGCCGTAGACGCCCGCCTGGTAGAAGATCGGCGCGGCCAGTGCCGAGCGCGCCTCGTCCATGCCCACGGCCGCCCGCTCCGCCCCGTCCAGGGCCTCGCTCAGGTCCGGCTCGCGCTGCTCCAGAGCCCTGTAGGCCGTCGCCGCCTCGTGGGGCAGCATCCCGCCGAGCAGCCCGGTCCGCTCCGCCTCGCTGAAGCCCACGGCCTCCACCACCACGTAGGCCGCCTCGCTCTCGTCCACCGTGCCCACAAGGGCGTCGCGATAGATCGCCGGGGCCTGCGAGCCGCCCAGGTTGCGCAGGGCGACCGCCCCGTCCGTCTCGGGGTCGCCCGCGGCCGCCCGCAGGGCGATCAGGCCATGGGTGGCGCCCGTCACCTTGAGGGCCTGCTCGAGCACGTACTCGAGGATCTCTTTCTGGGCCAGGGTCGAGGCCAGCTGGCTGGAGACCCGCTGGAGCGCCCGCAGCTGCTCGATGCGCGTGCGCAGGCCCGTGTCGGCCTGCTCGAAGCGGGTCGCGTTGGCGATCGCCTGGGCCGCCTGCCCGGCCACGATCGTCAGCAGGCGCGTCTCGTCCTCGCCGAAGGCGTGGGGGCGGCCGGCGAACAGCTCGAGCGCGCCGAGCAGCTCCTCGCGCAGGCGCAGGGGCACCCCCAGGTAGGAGCGCGCCTCGCCGCCGGCCGCGAGGGCCACCCCGGCCAGGGGGCCGAGCTCGCTCAGCTGCGCCGGGGGCTGCGCCAGGTCGCCGATGCGCAGGGGCCTGTGGTGGCGCGTCAGCCAGGCCGTCAGCTCGGGCGCGCCCTCGGGCGCCCGCAGGCCCCAGTCGGCCGCCAGGTGCAGCTCGCGCTCACGCCCATCGTAGAGGCAGATGCGCGCCCCGCTGAAGCGGGCCAGGGCCCTGGCCCCGTCCAGGATGGCCTCCAGGGTCTCGTCGAGCGAGAGGTCGGCCGCCAGGTCGCGGCCGATCCGCTGGAGCAACTCGAGCTCGGCGACCCGCTGCTGCTCGGCCAGGTAGAGGCGCCGGTTGAGGATGCCGGTCGCCACCTGGGCCGCCAGCACCTGGGCCAGGTTGCGCTCGGCCTGGGTCACGGGGCGGCGCGCCCTGGCGTACCCGACCGCCAGCACGCCGATCGTCTGGTCCTTGCCGCGCAGGGGCAGCACCAGGGCGCTGCGGCAGCCGTCCTCCGCCAGGGCCGCGGCCAGGGGGTTGTGGGCGGCCACCGCGCCCGTGTCCTCGACCACGAGGGCGTCGCCCCGCCCCAACTGGGCCAGGATCGCGCCGGCGTCCGGCACGGCGGCGTCGCCGCGCGCCGTGCTCGCCCGGCCCGGCTCGCTGTACGAGCTCGCGGCCCTCAGGCTGTCGGGCGCGGCCGGGTCGAGCAGCAGCACGGCGCAGTAGTCGGCCCCGAGGGCCAGGGCGATATTCTCGGTCGCCCGGCTCAGCATGCTCTCGACCTGGGTGGTGGTCGTGATCTCCTGGCTGTTCTCGTAGAGCACGAACAGCTCGCGGGATCGCTGCTGCTGCTGGCTGAACAGGCGCGTCGTGCGCATCAGCAGGGTGGCCTGGGCCGCGAAGATGTCGGCCAGGCGGCCCTGGCGCGGGGTAGGCTCGGCCGCCGGCAGGATCAGGGGCACAACGCCCGCCATGTCGGCCTGGGTCCGCATCGGCAGGGCC
>DAOLDO010000017.1:0-15445 GCA_035327325.1 Chloroflexaceae bacterium
GCTCCTTGGGGCGGCTGTCGTTGGTGAGGATGGCCAGAGCGGCGCGCCTGCCGCCGCCGCTGTCGAGCTCGCTCACCGCGCGCCTGATGCCGTCGCGCATCCGGCCCATCGGCAGGGGCGCGCCGATCACGCCGGTGGACATGAGCAGCACGGCGTCGCGGGGGATCTCGAGCTCGTCGGCGACGAGCTTGGCGCACTCGACCGCGTCGGTCAGGCCGGGCTGGCCGGTGCCGGCGTTGGCCTGCCCCGAGTTGATCAGCACGGCGCGCATTGCCTCGCGGTTGCGCGAGAGGATGGCCTGGCTGAGGAAGACCGGCGCGGCCTTGGCCTGGCTGGTGGTGAAGAGGGCCGCCACCTTCGCCGGCCGCACCGAGTAGACCAGGGCCAGGTCGCGCGCCTTGCTGCCGTCCTTCAGCCCGCACGAGACGCCCGTGGCCCTGTAGCTCGCCGGGCTGGCGATGTGGCCGTCTTCGAAGATGGTGTAGCTCATCGCTTCGCGAAAGGAGGGTCTCGGGGGGCCTGGCCCCCGCGGCCCACCCAACCCTCTAAGGCGTCACCAGACTCGGCAGATCAGACCCTTCAGGTACTCGCTCTCGGGGAAGGTCAGCAGGACCGGGTGGTCGGGCCCCTGGCCCAGGCGCTCGACGATCTGCGCGTCGCGGCGCGCGTCCACCGCGGCCCCGAAGACGATCTTCTGGAACAGGTCGGGGGAGACCAGGCCCGAGCAGCTGAAGGTGGCGAGGACGCCGCCGGGCCGCAGGAGCTGCATGGCCAGCAGATTGATGTCCTTGTAGCCGCGGGCGGCCCGCTCGATCTGCCCCTGGCTGTGGGCGAACTTGGGCGGGTCGAGCACGACCGCGTCGAAGCGGCGCTCCTCGGCGCGGTACTGGCGCAGGACGCGGAAGACGTCGCCCTCGACCAGCTCGGCGCTGGCCCCGGGGGCGGCGAGGGCCAGGCTGGCCGCGGCCAGCTCGAGGGCCCCTGCCGACGAGTCGATCAGGGTCAGAGCCCTGGCGCCGGCCCTGGCGGCGTAGGCCGAGAAGCCGCCGCTGTAGGCGAAGCAGTCGAGCAGCTCGGCGCCGCGGCAGTGGGCGGCGACGCGGGCCCTGTTGGCGGCCTGGTCGAGGTAGTGGCCAGTCTTCTGGCCCGCCCGCAGGTCCACCAGCATGGGCGGGGGGTCGAGCGCGGCCCCGGGCGCGGCGAGGGGGCGCAGCGCGAGGCGCTCGGGCGGGGTCTCGCCCCAGAGCACGCCCTCGCGGGGGGGCAGGCCCTCCTTCTCGCGCACCTCGGCGTCGCTGCGCTCGTAGATGCCGCGGGGGGCGAGCAGGTCGGCCAGGGCCGTGGCGACCAGCTCGGAGCGGGCGGCCATGGCCTGGGTGAGCAGCTGCACGGCCAGGAAGGGGCCGTAGCGGTCTACGATCAGGCCGGGCAGCCCGTCGGCCTCGCTGAAGACGAGGCGGCAGGACTGGTCGGGGGCGTCGGCCAGGCCGGCGCGCCCGGCCACGGCCCGCCCGATGGCGGCGCGCAGCCAGGCCTCGTCGAGTGGCTGCTCGGGGTCCCAGGTGGCGACGCGGGCGCGGATCTGGGAGGCGCCGCTGTAGAAGCCGCGGGCCAGCCACTCGCCGTCGGCGCCGTGGATCTCCACCGCCTCGCCGGGGCCGGGCGACCCGCGCACGGCGCCGACGGCCCCGGAGAAGACCCAGGGGTGGCGCTGCCTGAGGGGCCGCTCGCGGCCGGGGCGCAGGGTGATCGTGGCCATAAGCATCTATACCAGGGCCATACACGATGACGACGCGCCGGGAGGGCGCCCCAGCGTGGGCGCCCACGTCGGGGCACCCCAACGTGACGAGCCACCAGTCAGCCTATGGGAGCACAGTGTAGCAGAGCGGTGGAACGGGGTCAAGGCAGGCGGGCGGCGTCGCCCTCCAGGGCGACGAGCCCGTCGCGGGCCAGGCCGGCGGCCAGCTCGCGCAGCCAGGGCAGCTCGTCGGGCGCGAAGCCAGGCTTGACCAGGGGGCCCAGCTCGGCCAGGGGCAGGGCCGCGCCGTGGGGCAGGGCGCGCAGGGCGTCTACCAGGCGGCCGCGGAACCAGCGGCGCGAGCCCTCGTAGGGCGCCTCGCGGCGCTCGGCGACGCGCCGCGCCCGGGCCGGCGGTGCGGCGGCGGGGGCGCCCATCGCCAGGACGGCGGCCTCGTCTGCGGCGACCCAGGCGGCGTGGGCCCGGCAGTCGGCCCTGAGCGGACACTGGCGACAGGCGGGCGCCGCCGCGGTGCAGACCAGGGCGCCCAGTTCCATGATCGCCTGGTTCCAGGCCCAGCCCCGGCCCGCGGGCACGAGGGCCTGGCCCAGGGCCAGCAGCTCGCGGTCCGTCGGCTCGGGGGACGCGCCGTCGGGGCCGACCAGGGAGCGGCGCAGCACCCGCCGGATGTTGGTGTCCACGAAGGCCACGTCCTGCTCGAAGGCGAAGCAGGCCACGGCGCCGGCGGTGTACGGGCCCACGCCCGGCAGGCGGCGCAGGGCCTCGACCTCGCGCGGGAAGGCGCCGCTGTGCTCGTCGCGCACGGCCCGGGCGGCCCGCTGGAGGTTGACCGCGCGCCGGTTGTAGCCCAGGCCCTGCCAGAGGCGGATCACCTCGGCGGTGGGGGCCGCCGCGAGCGCCTCGAGGGTTGGGAATGCCTCGAGGAAGGCCAGGTACTTGGGGATCACCCGGTCAACCTGGGTCTGCTGGAGCATGATCTCGGAGACGAGGATCCTGTACGGGTCGCGGGTGCGGCGCCAGGGGAGGTCTCGGCCCCTTTCGGCGAACCAGACGAGGAGACGCCCCTGGAGGGGCGAGAGGTCATGCGACGACATGCTCACCCGCCGGCGTCACCCCTTGCCCGACCCCGACTCGCGGCGCGCCTCGATCACATCGTTGACGCGGTTGAGCTTGTCGAGGATGCTGGAGAGCTGGGTGATGCTCTGGATGGTCATCACGATATGGAGCACCGCGCGGCCGGCGCGCTTCGTCTGGCCCTGCTCGACCTTCTCGATGTTGATCCCGGCGTCGGCGATCACATTGGAGATATCGCGCCAGAGGCCCACGCGGTCCCAGGACTCGATGCGCACGGGCACGGCGTAGCCCTTGGTCTGCTGGCCGCCCCAGGAGACATCAATCAGGCGGTTGCGGTCGCGCTCGTTGACGATCGTGCGGCATTCGGCGCGGTGCACGGTGACGCCGCGCCCCCTGGTCACGAAGCCGACCACGGGCTCGCCGACGACGGGGTTGCAGCACTTGGCGAGGCGGTTGTGGATGGCGCCGACGCCGGTGATCTGCACGCCGACGGACGGGGCGCGGCTGGACGGGTGCAGCTTGGGCAGGTCGAGGGGGAGGGTGTCGGCCTGCTGCTGCTGCTGGCCCTCGACCTGCTGGGCCAGGGCTTTCTGGGCCACGCTGCGGGCGGTGATCTCGCCGGTGCCGATCTGGTTGAACAGGTCGTCCACCGAGCGGGCCCCGGCGATCTCGACCAGGCTGTCGAAGCTGATCGTCAGGCCGTAGCGCTTCAGCTCCTTCTCGAGCAGGTCGCGGCCGGCGGCCACATTCTCGTCGCGCTCGGCGCGGCGGAAGAAGCGCTTGATATGGTTGCGAGCGCTGGGCGTCTTGACGAAGTTCAGCCAGTCACGGCTGGGGCCGCGCGGCGACTTGCTGGTCATGATGTCAACGATCTCGCCGTTCTGGAGGTGGTAGTCCAGGGGCACCATGCGCCCGTTGACCTTGGCGCCGATGCACTTATGGCCCACCTCGGAGTGGATGTGGTAGGCGAAGTCAACCGGGGTCGAGCCCTCGGGCAGGTCAATGATCTTGCCCTTGGGCGTGAAGACGTAGACCAGCTCCTCGAGCTCGGGCTTGAGGCTCTCGACGAACTCGCGGGCGTCGGTCAGCTCGATGCGCCAGGAGATCAGCTCGCGCAGCCACTTGATCTTGGCCTCGTAGTTCTGGTCGCCGCGGGCGCCGAAGCCCTCCTTGTAGCGCCAGTGGGCCGCGATGCCGTGCTCGGCCACGTTGTGCATATCCTCGGTGCGGATCTGCACCTCGCAGTGGTGGCCGCCGGGGATGATCACGGTGGTGTGGAGCGACTGGTAGCTGCTCTCCTTGGGCACCGCGATATAGTCGTCGAACTCGCTGAGCACGGGCGTCCAGGTGCTGTGGACGAGGCCGAGGACGCGGTAGCAGATGCCCTTGGCCTTGTCGGGGTCGCTCTCCTGGATGATCACGCGGATCGCCAGCTGGTCGTAGATCTGCTCCAGCGGCACGCCCTTGCGCTCCATCTTGCGCCAGATCGAGTAGATGTGCTTGGGGCGCCCGGTGACCTGGGCGCGGATACCCTCCTTCTCGAGGGCGTCCTTCATCTTCTTGATCACGCGCTGGATCAGGCGCTCGCGGGCCTCCTTGCGCATCAGGAGGCCGTCGGCGAGCTCCTTGTAGCGCTCGGGGTACATGCCTTTGAAAGCCAGGTCCTCGAGCTCGGACTTGACCTGCCACATGCCGAGGCGGTGGGCGAGGGGCGCGTAGATGTCGAGGGTCTCGCGGGCGACGCGCTTCTGCTTGGCTGGGGGGGTGCCGCCGAGGGTGCGCATATTGTGCAGGCGGTCGGCCAGCTTGATCAGGATCACGCGCGGGTCGTCGGCGGTGGCGATGAACATCTTGCGGTACGACCCGGCCTGGATCTCCTCCTTGGACTTGCTCTCGAGGCCGGAGAGCTTGGTGACGCCGTCCACCAGGTGGCCGATCTGGTCGCCGAAGAACTGCGTGATCAGCTCGAGCTTGACGCCCGTGTCCTCGACCACGTCGTGCAGCAGGGCGGCGGCGACCGACTCGGCGTCGAGGCGCAGCTCGAGCAGGATGGTAGCCACGGCGACGGGGTGGTCTATGTAGGGCTCGCCGCTCTGGCGGAACTGGCCGGCGTGGGCGATCAGGGCCAGGGCGTAGGCCCGGCGCACAAGCTCGCCGTCGGCGTCGGGGAGGTAGTGGTGCAGGCCGCCGATCAGGGCCTCGACCGTGGGGCTGGTGTAGGCCGCCAGGTACATGCTGCACACGAGGGCGGACGTGGCGTCGGGGAGCTCCTTCTTGCGCAGGTGCTCGGCGACGGTCTCGACGAAGGGCTGCTGGAGGATGGGGTGGGGGGCCAGGGCGGGGTCTGCGGAGGGGGCCTCGCGGAGCGCGGAGCGACGCTGGGGGGCGTGGACGCTCATGGCGGACGGCCGGGCGTCGCCGGGGCCGTGGTCGCCGATGGCTACGGTGGCGGTTGGAGCGTCCATGGGCCAGTATCCTCTCTCGGGGCGTCCCTGGCGACGGGGCGGCCCATCGCCCGTGAAGCAAGAACGCGGCCGGCGACTTACGCCTGACCGCGCCTGAGCCTCCCGCGGTCCTCCGCGACCGCGACGTCTGTACTAGAGTGATGTTCAGGATAGCACCGGCGACACACTGTGTCAAGGAAAAGCCCATCCCGGGCTCGCACGTCCCATCATTAGTTTGCACAGAGATCGCACCGCTCATCACAAGTAAATGCCCGTTGAAAGGGGGCAGGGCGGGTGTTAAGATACCGCTGTCGCTACTGACGGAAACCAAAACCATGGGTTCGCGCAGCTGTCTCCCCGTCGCAGCCGAGGCCCCACCAGGTTCGCATACCCCCCGTCAACAGCGCTGTTGGCACCGCACGACCAGCGGACTATGCGAGGGTGCAGCATGATCAAGAAGGACGATCTCGTCATCAGGGTCGCCGGCGAGAGCGGCGACGGCAGCACGGCGACGGGCGAGATGCTCGCCCAGGCCGCCGCCCGCTCGGGGCTCCACGTGTTCACCTTTCGCACGACCCCGGCCGAGATCAAGGGCGGCCCCGTGATGTTCCAGGTCCGCGCCTCGAACAACCCTGTGCGCTCGCAGGGCGACGCCGTGGACGTGCTCTTCGCCTTCAATCAGGAGGCGTGGGACCTGCACCACAGGGCCATGGCGCCCAACGGGGTGCTGCTCTACGACTCGGAGGAGTTCACCCCGCCCGCGAGCTACACGGGCGTGGCCTACGCGGTGCCGATCGGCCAGCTGGCCCAGGAGGCGGGCGGCCGCCGCGGCAAGAACGTGGCGGCCCTCGGCGTGGCGGCGGCCCTCTTCGGCCTGGGCCTGCGCAAGCTCGAGGACATCGTGCGGGTCAAGCTGGGCAAGAAGGCCGACCTGCTGGAGGCCAACCTGGCCGCCCTGCGGGCCGGCATCGCCCACGCCCACGCGATCGAGAAGCGCGACGGCTTCTGGATGGAGTCGCAGGACGACCACGACCGCCTGGTGATGACCGGCAACCAGGCCATCGTCGCCGGGGCCCTCCACGCCGGGGTCGGCTTCTTCGCCGGCTACCCGATCACCCCCGCCTCGGAGATCATGGAGGGGCTGGCGAAGATCCTGCCCGAGATCGGCGGGGCCTACCTGCAGGCCGAGGACGAGATCGCCTCGATCATGGCCTGCGTCGGGGCCTCGTTCGCCGGCAAGAAGGCCATGACGGCCACGGCGGGCCCTGGCCTGGCCCTGATGGGCGAGGGCATCGGCTACGCCAGCATGACCGAGATCCCCCTGGTGGTGGTGGACGCGCAGCGCGGCGGCCCCTCGACCGGCCTGCCCACCAAGATGGAGCAGTCGGACCTGAACATCGCCGTCTACGGCGGCCACGGCGACTCGCCGCGCATCGTGCTGGCGCCCGCCAGCGTGGCCGAGTGCTTCCACCTGAGCGCCTGGGGCTTCAACCTGGCCGAGGAGTACCAGTCGCCGGTGATCATCCTCAGCGACTACTCGCTCTCGTTCCGCACCGAGACGATCGAGCCCTTCGACCTGGCCAAGTACCCTGTGATTGACCGCAAGACGCCCGAGGGCGAGCTGCAGCCCAAGGAGTACAGGCGCTACTACGTCAACGGCAGCTACGTCTCGCCGATGGCGGTTCCGGGCACGCCCAACGGGCAGTACACGGCCACGGGGCTCGAGCACAACGAGTACGGCGCGCCGGCCTACACGCCCGAGGCCCACGTCCAGATGAGCGAGAAGCGCTGGCGCAAGTACGAGGCCCTGCGCCACAGCCGCGAGTATGTGCGCCGCTTCGGCGCCGAGCGCGCCCGGGTCGGGCTGCTCTGCTGGGGCACCACCGCCGGCCCGTGCCGCGGCGCGATCTTCCTGGCCGACCAGGAGGAGCTGCCGCTGGCGATGCTCCAGGTGCAGATGCTGGCGCCCCTGCCTGTGGACGCGATCAGCGAGTTTATGGACAGCGTGGACATCGTGCTGGTGCCCGAGGCCAACTACCAGGGCCAGTTCGCCCGCATGGTCCAGGGCGAGCTGGGGGTGCGCGTGCATAGCTACACCCAGTACACCGGCATGCCCTTCACCCGCACGCTCATTCTAAATAAGGTCAAAGAGCTGATGGGTCTAAGCGCGCCCGCGCTGGTCCAGGGAGAGACGCGATGAGCGCCACTGAGCCTATCCCTGTCACGCCCGTAGTGAGGAAGGCGGCCGACTACCGCACCGACCTCAAGCCGATCTGGTGCCCCGGCTGCGGCGACTTCGCCGTGCTGGCGGCCATCCAGCAGGCCCTGGTGGCCATGCAGGTAGACCCGAAGGACCTGGCGATCGTCTCGGGCATCGGCTGCAGCTCGCGCTTGCCCGGCTTCTTGCAGGCCTATGGGCTGCACACCGTGCACGGGCGGGCCCTGCCGGCCGCCACGGGGCTCAAGCTGGCCCGCCCCGACCTGACGGTGATGGCGGTGGGCGGCGACGGCGATTTCTTCAGCATCGGGGTCGGGCACCTGCCCCACGCCGTGCGCCGCGACATCAACATCACCTGCATCGTGATGGACAACGAGATCTACGGCCTGACCAAGGGCCAGACCTCGCCCACCAGCCCGCAGGGCCACGTGACAAAATCTACACCCAGCGGCAACCAGGCCGCGCCCCTGCACCCCCTGGCGATCGCCCTCTCGAGCGGCGCCACCTACGTCGCCCGCGGCTTCTCGAGCCAGCCCAAGCAGCTGGCCGAGCTGATCAAGACCGGCATGCAGCACGAGGGCTTCAGCTTCATCCACGCAATGAGCCCCTGCGTGACCTTCTACGACACCTACAAGCTCTACAAGGAGAAGGTCTACCCGATCGCCGCCGACCACGACGTGCACGACGCCGAGGCGGCCATGCGCTACGCCCTGGAGAGCGAGCGCATGCCTCTGGGCGTGCTGTACCACGAGCCGCGGCCGCGCAGCTCTAGCCGGGCCGAGCCCAGGGCCTTCGACACCAGTTCGTACCTCGCGCGCTACAAGGCGTAGGCCAGCCCCAACATCGCGCCATAGAGCCCTCCTCCCGCAAGGGAGGGGGCTCTTTTTTTGACCCATCAGTCCTAGTACCACCTGTGACCATAGCCGCGCCATGACAGGACCAACTGCCTACTGCGTGGCTCTAGGCAAGCAAAGGTTAAAAATGGTATAAGTCTGGCGGGCCTAATGGTGAAAATTTAGTTAACAACAGAGGAGCATCATGCACGCGAGTCATCGCAGCTCCATCCCGCGCCCGCTCACATCGCTCGTCCTCGGAACCCTCCTCGGCGTCCTCGCCCTCGCCATCGTGGCCCCGGCGCCCGCCGCGCTGAGCGGCGCGGCGGGCGCCTGTCCCGCGGACGACCGGCACCTGGTGCCGTGGCTCGGCGGCCGCTGGTTCCTCTCGGGCGTAAACGTGCCCTGGCAGAACGGCGGCTTCGGCTCCGACTTCGGCACGGTCGAGTCCTGGGGGCAGCACACCTACTCCAGCGCCACCACCGAGCAGATGTTCATGGAGCTGAAGGCCAGGGGGGCCAACTCCGTCCGCTGGTGGGTCTTCGCCGACGGCCGCGGCGCCCCCGAGTTCTCGGGCGGCTACGTGACCGGCTTCGACGCCAGGACCCTGCCCTCCATGGCCGACGCGATCAAGCTGGCCCAGAAGCACGGCATCTACCTCACCTTCACCCTCTGGTCGTTCGACATGCTCGCCGGCAGCACGCCGGGCGGCAGCAAGCGCGACCTGATCGTAGACCCGGCCAAGCGCAAGTCGTTCATTGACAAGGCCCTGATCCCCATGCTGCGCTACCAGATCCCGGGCACCAGCTACACGATCGGCAACCACCCCAACGTCATGAGCTGGGAGATCATCAACGAGCCCGAGTGGGGCATCAGCGAGGCCGGCTCGCTCCACCACAGCATCAAGCAGCCCGTCAGCCTGGCCGAGATGCAGCGCTTCATCGCCGAGGTTACGGGCGCCATCCACCGCAACTCGAGCCAGCTGGTGACCGTGGGCGCCGCGGCGATGAAGTGGAACAGCGCCACCGCCCCCGGCGCGGTCGGCAACTGGTACAGCGACGCCGCCCTGACCAGGTACGACCCCCAGGGGGCCCTCGACTACTACCAGATCCACTACTACGCCTGGGCCAACGGCGACGGCAAGAGCTGGACCTTCTCGCCGATGAAGGTGAGCTGGCAGCAGGGCACCTTCGACAAGCCCGTGGTGGTCGGCGAGTTCCCGGCCAACGCTAACGGGGCGGGCATGAGCCTGGGCCAGATGCTCGAGAGCATGTTCGGCAACTGCTACGCGGGCGCCTGGGCCTGGAGCTACGCCGGGGTGGACGGCAACGGCGGCTGGAGCGAGATGGCCGCGGCCTACGGCAGCTTCACCGCGGCCCACGCCGACAAGATCAACACCGCCGGCGACGGCGCCCCCCTGCCCCAGCCGCCCGGCCAGCCCGGTCGCCCCAACCCGGCCGAGTTCCAGCACAGAGCCTTCCTGCCCACAGTGCTGAAGCCATAGCGGGCGACCGCTGGCAGATCTTCGGCCCCCGATCCCCACCGCGGGATCGGGGGCTTCGCCTTGCCCGCGGCCCCGCCCTCCTGTATCCTGTAGCTTATGTACAGAATCTACCTCTGCCACGGGCCGCACTGCAGCGCGCGGGGGGCCGAGGCCGCGCGGCGGGCCCTCGACCAGGCCCTCTGGGACGCCGACCTGCTCGGCGAGGTCGAGCTCATGGCGAGCAGCTGCCAGGATCACTGCGACCACGGGCCGAACCTGCTGGTCCACCCCGGCGCCTGCCGCTACGTAGGGCTCACCCCCGAGCGAGCCGCGACGATCGTCGCGCGCCACCTGCGCGACGGCGAGCCGGTCGCCGAGTGGCGAGCTACGCCGGAGATGCGGCGCGGCCCATCATGATGGGTTTCGATAGTGCTCCCTTTCGAAATTATCTGATATAATGAGGGCAGCTGACGGGTGCCCGGCCCGTTTTCTTTTTCTACAGCCTGGAGCGTTTTCCTATGGGCCTCTTCTCGCGCGGCGCGCAGCCCACCGAGCAGCAGGTGCTGGCCGCCCTCAGCAAAGTGCAGGAGCCTGAGCTCGGCGGCGACCTGGTCTCGCGCCGGATGATCAAGGACGTGAAGATCAGCGGCGGCGCGGTGAGCTTCACGATCGAGCTGACCACGCCCGCCTGCCCGCTGAAGGACCAGATCCGCGGCGAGGCCGAGGCCGCGGTGCTGGAGGTGCCGGGCGTAGCCGAGGTGGGCATCGAGTTCACGGCCAACACGCGCCGGCCCGCCGGCATCCCCGAGCAGGCGGCCATCCCCGGGGTGTCGAACGTGATCGCCGTGGCCGCCGGCAAGGGCGGGGTCGGCAAGAGCACCGTGGCCGCCAACCTGGCCGTGGCCCTGGCCCAGGAGGGCGCGACGGTCGGCCTGCTCGACGCCGACGTCTTCGGCCCGAGCATGCCGATGATGTTCGGCGTGCGCGGCCAGCCCGAGGCCTTCCAGAACGAGCAGGGCGAGGCCATCATGGTCCCCCTGAGCGGCCACGGGATCAAGCTGATCTCGGTCGGCTTTCTTGTGGACGAGAGCCAGCCCGTGATCTGGCGCGGCCCGATGGTCAGCCAGCTGCTGCGCCAGTTCCTCTACAACGTCGCCTGGGCGCCCCTCGACTACCTGATCATTGACATGCCCCCCGGCACCGGCGACATCGCCCTGACCCTCGCCCAGAGCCTGCCCCTCACCGGCAGCCTGATCGTGACCACGCCCCAGGCCGTGGCCACCGCCGACGTGGTCAAGGCCATGGAGATGTTCAAGAAGGTCAACGTGCCCCTGCTCGGCATCGTCGAGAACATGGCCTACTTCGTGGCCCCCGACACGGGCGCGCGCTACGACATCTTCGGCAGCGGCGGCGCCGAGCAGCTCTCGTCCCGCCTCGGCGTGCCCCTGCTCGGCCAGGTTCCCCTGGGCATCGCCGTGCGCCAGGGCGGCGACAGCGGCACCCCCGCGGTGATCAGCGACGCCCCCGACGCCTACGCCGAGGAGTTCCGGGCCCTGGCCAGGCAGCTCGCCGCCCGCATCAGCGTGCTGAAGTTCGTCGCGGCATGACCCAGGGCCAGGCGCTCCCGGGCGCCGCGTAGCTCAGTGACGAGGCAGCTATGAGCAGCGATCACCCGATGAAGGGCACGATCCCGATCAGCTTCTACGAGCCGCGCAGCCTCCCCGCCTACCCCACCGACGCCCCCGCGCTCGACGGCTACGGCCGGCGCATTGACTACCTGCGCGTCTCGCTCACCGACCGCTGCAACATGCGCTGCGTCTACTGCATGCCCGCCGTCGGCGCCCACTTCGCGCCCCGCCCCGAGCTACTCACCAACGACGAGCTGCTGCTGGTGGTGCGGGCCGCGGCGGCCGCGGGCTTCCGCAAGCTGCGCCTGACCGGCGGCGAGCCCACGCTCAGGCAGGACCTGGTGGAGCTGGTCAGGGCCATGAAGGCGGTGCCGGGGATCGAGCAGATCGCGATGACGACCAACGCGCTGCGCCTGCGCAGGCTGGCGGGCCCGCTCAGGGAGGCCGGGCTCGACCGGGTCAACATCAGCATTGACAGCCTCGACGCGACGAAGTTCCGCCAGATCAGCCGCGGCGGCAACCTCGACGAGGTCTGGGCCGGCATCAGGGCCGCCGACGAGGCCGGCCTGCGCCCGATCAAGCTCAACGCGGTGATCGTGCGCGGCATGAACGACGACGAGGTGGTGCGCCTGGCCGAGCTGACCACCATGCACCCGTGGGAGTTCCGCTTCATCGAGGTGATGCCGCTCACCGGCGTGGCCGGCCTGGCCGAGGAGGGCGTGGTCAGCACCGCCGAGCTGATCGCCCGCATCGAGGCCCACTTCGGCCCCCTCGACCCCTACGGGCAGGACCCGGCGGACCCGGCGCGGCGCTACCGCATCCCCGGGGCGCCGGGCAAGCTCGGCTTCATCAGCGCGGTGACCGACCCGTTCTGCGCCACCTGCAACCGCATGCGCCTCACCGCCGACGGGCGCCTGCACCTCTGCCTGCTGCGCGACGACGAGGTAGACCTGCGGGCGGCGATCCGCTCGGGCGCCACTCAGGCCGAGGTTGAGCAGATCGTGCGCCACGCGGTGCGCCTGAAGCCCTGGGGCCACGGCCTGCCCGAGGGCGTGCTGCCCACCCGGCGCGGCATGTCGGAGCTGGGCGGGTAGGGCCCCAGCTCGCGGTGCTCTGCCTCCGGGGCGGGGCGGCCATGCTGGGCCGCCCTTACAGCGGTGCTCTGCCTCCGGGGCGGGGCGGCCACGCTGGGCCGCCCTTACACTCGCACCCGGGCGCCAGCGCGCCCCGCGGCCCCGCTTTTGTGTTATCATGCGCTGACGTGCGCGAGGTCTTGATAGCCCCGCAGATGACTTGCGACTGGCGTCGGGGCGCCCCAGCGTGGGCGCCCACGTTGGGGCGCCCTTACGTCCCGACAGACGTCTGTGGCTCCGCTTAGCCCTGGGAATTGCGTATGGCGCAGATATCGGCGCGCCGGCGGGCGGCCCTCCGCGCGGAGCTGCTCGGCCTGCTGCGGAACAGCCCACCCGGCAGCCTGGAGGCCCGCATTGACGAGCTGCTGGCCGAGGTCCTCGAAGATGCCCCCGTCGTCGCCACGCTCCCCGACGAGCTGAACGAGGAGGACGAGGACCGCCGCGTGGTCGTCACCGGCCTGGGGGTGGTCTCGCCGTTCGGGGTGGGCGCCGAGGTCTTCTGGGAGGGGCTGGCCGAGGGGCGCAGCGCGATCGGGCGCATCACCCACTTCGACCCGAGCCCCTACCCCTGCCAGATCGCGGGCGAGGTGCCGGGCTTCGCGCCGCAGGAGTTCATGGACTTCAAGGAGGCCCGGCGCATGTCGCGCTCGAGCCAGCTGGCCGTGGCCGCGGCCCGCATGGCCGTCGAGGCCGCCGGCCTGCGCATTGACGCGGGCGCCAGCGAGGAGATCGGGGCCCTGGTCGGCTGCGGCACGATCTCGATGCCCGACGTCGAGCAGGCGGTCACGACCCTGGTGCAGAAGGGCGGCATGAAGATCAGCCCCTTCTTCATCCCGGCCGCGATCCCGCACATGCCCGCGGCCCAGGTGGCGATCCAGCTGGGCCTGCGCGGCCACATCACCGCGGTGAGCACCGCCTGCGCCGCCGGGGCCCAGGCGATCGGCGAGGCCGCCGAGGTGATCCGCCGCGGCGACGCCGAGGTGATGCTCGCGGGCGGCGCCGAGGCCCCGATCACCGCCCTCAGCCTGGGCGCCTTCTGCGTGATGCGCGCCCTCAGCACCCAGGGCAACGAGCGGCCCGCCACCGCCTCGCGCCCCTTCGACGCCAGGCGCGACGGCTTCGTCCCCGGCGAGGGCGCCGCCGTGCTCGTGCTCGAGCGGCTCTCCAGCGCCCGCCGCCGCGGGGCGCCCATCCTGGCCGAGCTGGCCGGCTACGGCGCCTCCGCCGACGCCTACCACGTCACCTCGCCCGAGCCGACGGGCTACGGCGCCGCCCGCGCGATGCGCAAGGCCCTCGCCAGCGCCCGCCTCGACCCCCAGCAGGTTGACTATATCAACGCCCACGCCACCTCGACCCCCGCCGGCGACCTGGCCGAGACCAGGGCGATCAAGCAGGTCTTCGGCGAGTACGCCCACAGCGTACCGATCAGCGCCAACAAGTCCATGATCGGCCACCTCACCGGGGCCGCCGGCGCCGTCGAGGCCGCCGCCACCATCCTGGCCCTGCGCCACGGGCTCATCCCCCCCACGATCAACCAGGAGCAGCCCGACCCCGAGTGCGACCTCGACTATGTGCCCAACGTCGCCCGCCCCGCCGAGCTCTCCGTGGCCCTCTCGAACTCGTTCGGCTTCGGCGGGGTGAACGCGGTGCTGGTGTTCCGCAAGGTGTGAGGGTGAGCTGTGAGGTGTGAGCTGTGAACCTGCACGGCCGTACTCGTGGCGCGATCACACCTCACCGAGCGAGCGACAGCGAGCCATGACCTGGGATATTGTCGGACACGAGTGGGCGGTCGCCCAGCTGCGCGACAGCATCAGGGCCGGCAGCGACGCCCACGCCTACCTGATCAGCGGGGTCGCCGGCATCGGCAAGGCCCGCCTGGCCCTGCGCCTGGCCCAGGCCCTCTGCTGCGAGGCCAGCCCGGGCGATCCGTGCCTGGCCTGCCGCGCCTGCCGGCGGATCGAGCGCGGCAACCACCCCGACGTGCGCCTCGCCGGCATGGCCAGCCAGGCCGCCGGCCTCAAGCCCGAGGAGGCCGCCCGCCAGAAGGAGCTGAAGATCGGCACCGTGCGCGAGTGGCAGCGCGACATCACCCTGCGCCCCTACGAGGCCCGCCGCCGCGTGCTCATCCTCCACGACGCCGAGCGCCTCAACGAGGAGGCCTCCAACGCGATGCTGAAGACCCTGGAGGAGCCGCCGCCCTACGCGACGCTCATCCTGGTGGCCAACAGCACCGACCTGCTGCCCACGATCGTCTCGCGCTGCCGCGTGCTGCGCCTGCGCCCCCTGCCCCGCCGCCAGGTCGCCGAGGCCCTGGCCGCCCGCGGTGTCACCCCCGACGACGCGGCCCTCCTGGCCGCCTGGAGCGGCGGGCGCGTCGGCTGGGCCCTCCAGATGCTCGAGCAGCCCGACGAGATCGCCCGCCGCGACGAGCAGCTCCAGACCCTGCTCGCCCTGCGCGAGACGGCGGCCGGCATGCGCTGGGCCGAGCAGCGGGCCAGGGAGTACCGCGGCGGCGAGCAGGAGACGGTCTTCGCCTGGCTCGAGCTCTGGCAAGGCTGGTGGCGCGATGTGCTGCTCACCGCCGCCGGCTACCCTGAGGGCGTGGTCAACATAGACCGCCGCGCCGAGCTCGAACGGGCCGCCGCCGCCCTTCCCATGCCCGAGACCTACGCCTTCGTCGTCCGCGTCGGCCAGGCCGCTCGCCAGCTGCGCGAGAACGGCAACCCCCAGCTCGTACTCGAGAACCTGGCCATGCACATGCCGGGGCGCCAGTAGGGCTCCCGTGCCGGGCGGCCACGGGGGGCCGGACGGTCACGGGGGCCGCCCCCCCTGCCGCTCCCTGGCGTAAGGGCAGCCCAGCGTGGCCGCCCCCC
>DAOLDO010000017.1:15545-20777 GCA_035327325.1 Chloroflexaceae bacterium
CCCGCTGCCGCGCCCTGGCGTAAGGGCGGCCCAGCGTGGCCGCCCCCGCTGCCGCTCCTGCCTCTCAGATCACGCTTATGCCAACTCATCCACAAAGCGGGCCAGGACCCTGGGCTCGCGCAGGGGCGGGCCGTGGCCGAAGCAGGCCAGGCGCGGGCCCAGGGCGGCCAGGCGCCGCGCCGAGGCGCGGTTGCGGGCAGGGTCGCAGGTGAAGCGGGGCAGCGGCTCGATCAGCCCGACCCGGCCCGTGACCGGGTGCTGGTTGGCCAGCACATCGCCGACGATCAGCACGCCGTCGGCCTCGCGCCAGAGGGAGACGTGCCCCGGCGTGTGCCCCGGCGTCTCCAGCACGACGAAGTCGCCTAGCCGGTCGCCCTCGCCCAGGTGGCGCGTCACGGGGTGGCCCGGCCCGCCGGTGACCAGGGCGAGCAGCCCGTTGCCGAGCCACGGGGGCAGCAGGGCGCCCGGGTCGCCCGCCGCCATCGCGGGGGCGTCGGGGGCGGCGCACCAGAGGGGGATGCCGAAGGCCACGCAGACGGCCCGGCTCGCGCCCTGGTGGTCGGGGTGGCCGTGGGTGAGGGCGTGGGCGACGGGCGGGCGCCGGCGCAGGGCGCGCAGCAGCAGCGGCGCCACGGGGCGCACGCCGGCGTCAACCAGCACGTCGCCGACCAGGTAGGCGTTGATGCCGTGCCGCGGCAGGATCGCCAGACGCGCCACGCCCGGGGCCAGCCGCTCGAGCATCAGAACAGGCCGCCGTCGCGCTGCGCCGCGGGCGGCTCGCCGTCCTCGCTGCTGGCCCGCTGGCCGTCGCGCAGGAAGGCCACCAGGTCCTCGTAGAGCACGCAGGTCTCGTCCTGCTCCCGCACCACCCGCAGCAGCCCCTGGGCGATCAGCTCCTCGAGGGTCGGCACGCCGATCTTGAGGGCGGCGGCCGCCTCCTCCAGCGACAGGGTCTGGCGCTCGCTCATGTGGCCTCCTTGCTCGCTTACGGTTTCGCGGCAATGGTTAGCACGATCGCGGCCAGGGGTCCTCGGCCGGCGTTCGGCGCGCCGCGCACAGAGGCGCCGCGCCCCCGCTCGGCGTGGAGTGGGGGCGCGGCGCCTCTGTGCGGACAGGTCTGCGCGGCCGGCGGCTGGGCTTTTCAGCCTCTAGCCTGCCCGGTCAGCACTCGGTGTAGCCGCAGGTGTGGCACTTGCGGCAGCCCTCCTCGTACATCAAGGTGGCGTTCTGGCAGTCGGGGCAGATCTCGCCCGAGGCCATGACCTCGGTGTGGGCCTGCAGGGCGACGATCGAGCCGTACTCGGGCTCGTGGTGGCCGTTGCCGTTGCCGTTGCCGCCCTTGCCGTTCACGCCGGGCTTGAGCGGCTTGGCCGCGCTGTGGCGCTCGCCGCTGACATAGTGGTCCTGCAGCAGCTTGCCTATCGCGTCGGGCACCGAGCGCACCCGGTCGGGGCCGAAGCCGGCCGAGCGGGAGCCGCCGATGCCGCGCAGCTGCTCGGCGAGGAGCTTCACCGGCACGCCGCAGCGCAGCGCCAGGGAGAGCAGGCGCCCGATCGCCTCGGTGAAGGCCATCACGTCGGAGCCGGCGCGCCCGATGATCGCGAAGACCTCGAAGGGCTGGCCGTCCAGCTCGGTCACGAACAGGCGCAGCTTGCCCAGCGGCGTCAGCACCGGGTAGGAGTGGCTGGGCAGCCCGTCGGCGGGCACGTTGCGGGGCGCCAGCTCGCGCGGCTGGGCGGGCAGCGCCGGCTCGGGCTGGGGCGCCGGCGCCGCGGCGAGCTCGGCCGGCTTGACCGCGCCGACCGTCGAGCCGGTGGAGAGGACCTGGCCCGAGCGCGAGCCGTCGCGGTAGACCGTGATGCCCTTGCAGCCCAGGCCGAAGGCCAGCTCGTAAGCCTCGCGCACCTGCTCGGGCGTGGCCTCGTGGGGGAAGTTAATCGTCTTCGAGATCGCGCTGTCGGTGTGCTCCTGGAAGGCCCCCTGCATGCGCACGTGCCACTCGGGCGTGATGTCGTGGGCCGTCACCCAGACCCGCTGGACCTCGGCGGGCACCTCGGCGTGGTGGATGTGGCCGGTGTCGGCGATGCGCTCCATCAGGGCCTCGCTGTGCCAGCCCTCGCGCTTCGCCTGGGCCACGAAGTCCTGGTTGATGTCGAGCATGCGGCTGTCGGCCTGGTAGCGCCAGAAGGCGATCGCGAACAGGGGCTCGATGCCCGAAGAGCAGCCGGCGATGATCGAGATCGTGCCGGTGGGGGCCACGGTGGTCACGTTGCAGTTGCGCAGGCGACGCTCGGGCCTGACCCTGCCGCCATCGGGGCGGCGGGCGCAGGTAGCGTCGGGGCCCCAGATGCTGCGCTCCCACTCGGGGAAGACGCCGCGCTCGGCGGCGAGCTGCTCGGAGGCGACCTTGGACTCCTCGTCCACGAACCGCATCACCCGGCGGCCCAGCTCGGTGGCCTCGGCCGAGCTGTAGGGGATGCCCAGCTTGACCAGCATGTCGGCCCAGCCCATCACGCCCAGGCCGATGCGCCGGATCTTCTGGCTCAGCTCCCCGATTTGGGGGAGCGGGTAGTGGTTGGCGTCAATGACATTGTCGAGGAAGCGCGTGCTCTGGTGCACCACCTCGCGCAGGGCCGGCCAGTCCACCTGGCCGTCGGGCGTGACGAACTGGCCCAGGTTCACGCTGCCCAAATTGCAAACATCGTATGCGAGGAGGGGCTGCTCGCCGCAGGGGTTTGTCGCCTCGTAGCTGCCGAGGGCCGGCACGGGGTTGTACTCGTTCGCGCGGTCCACGTAGAACAGCCCCGGCTCGCCGGTGGCGTGGGCGCAGTGCACGATCAGGTCGAAGACCGTGCGTGCGCGCAGGCGCATCGGCTGGCCCTGCTCGATCAGGGTCTCGCCGGTGAGCGGGTGCTTCACGGGGGCGCGCCCGGCGATCTGCACCTCGCCGCTGCGCGGGTTGATCAGGTCGTACTCGGCGTCCTCGGCGACCGCCTGCATGAACACGTCGGTGATCGCGACGCTGATGTTGAAGTTTGTGATCTTGCTGGTGTCAAGCTTGCATGTAATAAAGTCCAGGATATCCGGGTGGTCGCATCGCAGGATGCCCATGTTCGCGCCACGCCTATGCCCCAGGCTTTCGCCTGGGCGTGGACTATACCATCAGTGTACTCCTGCACACTGCTGCGTCTCTAGTCTCTGAACCTTCCCCTCAGCGTCGAGGGGCTTGGCTGCTGATTGCCGACGTATCCCTAACCTTTTCAAACCCTCACGCTTGCCGTTACCAGCTACGTTGTGGTGGCCAGGGCTTTACGGGTTCCAGCAATTTACGCAGTTTTACACGCGCCGTGTGGCGATTTAACGCGTGCCACCCTGCTTGATCGCCTCGGTGGAGTGGTTATAGACCTCCATAAAGCTCACGGGGCCGGAGGCCACGCCCATGGTGCTGCGCACCACGTCGTTGCGGGGGCGCAGCCGCGAGAAGGCGAAGCCGGTGCCGCCGCCGCTCTGATGCACGAGGGCCTGGTGCTTCAGGGTCTCGTAGATGCTGCCCAGGTCGTCGTCCACGGGCAGGACAAAACAGGCCGAGAGCTGCCCGAGGGGCCGCCCGGCGTTCATCAGGGTCGGGCTGTTGGGCTCGAAGCGGCCCCTGGTCATCAGCTCGTAGAAGCGGTCGGACCAGGCCGCCACCTGCTTCTTGCCGGCGCCGTAGCGCGCCTCGACGGCGGCGATGGTGTCGGCGACGCGGCGGAACATGCTCTCGGGGGTCTCGGCGACGTTGCCCTGCTCGTCCTTGATCAGGTAGCGCTTCTTCAGCACCGTGCGGGCGATCTCGGACAGGGCCGCCGGGGTCTCGGTCTGGGTCATACCGGCTCCTTCGCTAGGGGCGGACACGACAAAACAGATCCCATGGCCGGGGTGCGGAATCCGGCCATGGGGTGTAAAGTGTAATGGGGGTGTAACGTCGGGCGGGCGGTCGCGGGCGGGGGGACCGGGGGCTGCCCTGAGTGCACTAGATATAGTAGGCGCTCGTTATGTTGACGTCCAGATATAGTATGAAGCGGCGACGGGCCGTAGTGTAACACAGCCGTGCGGGCGGTGTCAAGGGTCGAAACGCTTAACAGCCTGTGGATAATCTGGGGAAAACATAACGCCCCGGCGGTCGGCCGCCGGGGCGCTTCACCGCATGATCAGGACCGCCGGGGCGGCCCGGCGGTCACGGGTACGGGCGGGGCGAGGGGCCTAATCGCCCGACTTGCCGCCCGGCCGCCACTGGTTGGCGCGGCGGTTCTCCTCGGCCAGGGCGGCCGTCTCGCCGACCCGCTTCGCGCGAGTCGCTGGCGTCTTCGCCTGGGCGATCCACTCGAGGATGCCGCGCCGGGCCGAGCGGGGGAAGGCCGCGAAGTTGGCCCTGGCGGCCGGGTAGCCGTCGAGGGCGGCGCCCAGGTCGTCGGGGATGAGCAGCTCCTCGACCGCGTCGAGCTTGCTCCACGAGCCGTCCCGCCGCGCGGCCTCGACCCTGGCCAGGCCCGCCGGTGCCATCAGGCCGGCGGCCAGCAGGCGCTCGACACGCTCTTTGTTGGGGCGCGACCAGCCGCTGCGGGGCTTGCGCGGCGCGAAATAGAGCATGGAGCGCTCGGCGTCGAGCTTGCCGGGCTTGCTGTCCACCCAGCCGAAGCAGAGGGCCTCCTCCACCAGCTCGTCGTAGCTCACGCGGGGCTTGCCGGCCGCCTGCTTGTAGCTGATCACCCAGACGCCCTCGGGGCGCGCGTGGTGCCGCTCGAGCCAGGCGCGCCACTCGGCGCGGGTCAGGGGGTGGACGGAATTCTCGGGCGGCTCGGGCATCAGGGCTCCTCTTATTGGGGCGGCCAGGCCGGGGCGCCCTTACGCCCGCCTCGCGTTGCTCGGCGCCCCCTCTTCCGCGCGCGGGAGAGGCGGGCAGGGGGGTGAGGGCCAGCATGCACAGGATCGAGCAAGACGTGAAATAGCAGCTAATCGAGGCGGTACGGGCGACCACGAGAGGTCGCTCGGGCCGGTATTGCTCGAACGCCCCCTACGCGGCCACCCGCGGCGCGCCCCTCAGCACGGCGCTCCAGACCGCGGCCACGCCCAGGAGGCCCATGAGCAGGCCGGAGACCACGGGGGCGCCCCCGGCGACCGGGGCGCTGAGCAGCAGGACCCCCATACCGCCGAGGGCGCACCCGCCGAGCAACAGCATGAAGCGCTGCGGGC
>DAOLDO010000018.1:0-20602 GCA_035327325.1 Chloroflexaceae bacterium
CTCGCTCCGTCCGGCGCTGCGGGACTCGTGCGGCTCCTGGAGCGTCGTGCTGCGCGCGATGTTGGCCCCCTGCTCGTGCTGACCGGGACCGAGGAGGAGTGGGCGTCGGCCCCGCGTCTTTCCGATCGCGTTGTGGATGTTGCGGTCCCGCCGCTGCGGGAACACCTCGACGACGTGCTTCCTTTTGCTGCCAGCTGGCTGCCGCAGCGTCGCATCCTGCCGGCGGCGATCGAGCTGCTGCACGCCTATGAGTGGCCGGGCAACCTCGGCGAGCTGCGCGGCGTGCTGGAGCGCGCAGCGCTGCTCGCGGGCGACGCTCCCATCGATAGCGTGCATCTGCCAGAGCGGATCAGAGCGGCACCGCTGCCGCACACCCCGCTGCGCCTGCCGCCCGAGGGGCTATCGCTCGAAGCGCTGGAGATCGACCTGCTGCGCCAGGCCCTCGCCCGTGCGGGCGGCAACAAGTCGCGCGCCGCCGAGCTGCTCGGCCTCACCCGTCACACGCTGCTCTACCGCCTGGAAAAGTACAAGATCGGCGAGACGTGATGCGCCTCCCTCGCCCCTACGCCATCGGGAGAGCTACTCGCTCGTCGGCTTGAAGTCCACCTCCTCACTAAATAACTCATAAGTGTGTCATATAACACGCTTATGTATCCCTATAATCGCTCTTGACCCTATCTCATCGCTCAAACCGGACTATTTGACACTCGTCACCATTCTTCTTATACTTCGACTCTCTCGCACCGCCCCCGACACCACACGATTTAGCGGCCATTCCGTCAATCTCCTACGCCAAACCCTTTTGGGAGCCGTCCGGCTAAGGTGCCTGAAAGGGCGAAGCGTCGGGCTGTCGCTACACGAGATGGAACGGCCGTCTCGTTGGCATAGAGGGGAAGCTATGTATCGGATGCCGCGTCTCTCGTCGGTCGGCGCGCTGCTCGTCCTCTGTGCGCTCGTGCTGAGCGCGTGCGGAGGCGCCCCACCCCAGGCCGCTGCGCCGGTGCCAACTGATGCACAGGCAACCGCGCCAGCTGAGCAACCGTCCGCGCACCCCGCCGAGCAGCCCACAGCCGCCGCGCCCTCGCCTGAGCCAGCCCCTGTCGCGTCACAGAGTCTCCGGGTCGCGATCCTGCGCGACGAAGGCACGCTCCAGCCGTACACCTATGTGACCGGCTACCCCGGCTGGAATATGCTCAGCCTGGTCTACGACGCCCTGTTCATCATGAATGAGCAGAACTTGCCGGTGCCCTGGCTGGCGACCGAGGACGCGATCAGCGAGGATGGCCTCGTGCATACCCTCACGTTGCGCGACAACGTCACCTGGCACGACGGCCAGCCGCTCACCAGCGCCGACGTGAAGTTCTCGTACGAGTTCTACCAGCAGAACACGCACTCGCGCTGGACCGGGCAGGTGCGCGGGATTACCTCGATCGAGACGCCCGACCCAACCACCGTGGTGCTGACGCTTGAGCGCCCTAACCCAGGCTTCGCGATCCAGCCCCTTGCCGATGTGCCCATCATCCCCCAACATCTCTGGGAAGGCGTGACCGAACCCGACACCTTTGTCAACAACATCGGCTCCGGCCCGTTCAAGCTCGCCGAGTATCGAACCGACCAGCTCTACCGCTTCACCGCCAACGCTGATCACTTCGCGGGAGCGCCGGCCGTCGGCGAGCTGCTGATGCCGATCATCAAGGACCAGACGACGATCTTCTCGGCCCTGCGCACTGGCGAGATCAATGGCACCACCGTCCCCCTCACCCCCGAGCTCGTCCAGGAGTTTCAGAACGCGCCGAACCTGAAGGTCGTAACCGGCCCTGGCTACGCTACAACTATGCTCCAGTTCAACACCGAGCGCCCCCCGTGGGACAAGGTGGAGGTGCGCCGCGCCGTCGCCCTTGCAATCGACCCGCAGATGCTGGTTGATACCGTGCTGCTCGGCTACGGTGCAGCGGGCAATCCCGGCTGGCTCCATCCTGCTTCCCCGTTCCACGACCCGTCCATCACCGGCACGACCGATCTCGCGCAGGCCCAATCACTGCTCGACGGCCTCGGCTACACCGACTCTGACGGCGACGGCGTGCGCGAAGCCGACGGGCAGCCGATGGTCGCCGAACTGCTGGTCCAGTCGAACAGCCCCCTACGCATTCGCTCCGCCGAGCTGATCGCGGCGGCCCTCAAGGAGTTGGGCATCACCATCAACGTCACCGCTCTGGAGCCAGACAGTGTTACCGCCAAGGTCTGGCCCGAGTTCGACGTGTCCAAGGGCCGCGACTTCGACCTGAGCATGTGGGGCTGGTCGGCGCCGCTTCAGCTTAGCCCCACGCGCATGGCCTCGTTGGTTCACTCCGACCCCACGATCGGCACCTCCAACATCGGCGGCTACCGCAATCCAGAGGCCGACTCACTCGCTGATCAGCTGCTGACGGTGATTGATCCCGCCGAGCAGCAGACACTCGCCAATCAGATGGAGGCTCTGATCGCCAGCGAACTGCCCTTTGTGATGCTCTTCTACGCCGACGGGAACTACGTCTTCCGCTCGGATGTGTACGACCAATGGGTCTACCAGACGGGCCAGGGCATCTTCCATAAGCTCTCGTTCCAGCCGACTGCGCTGAACTAGGATTGTCGTGATCGCTCGCCGTGGGGCCACGATCCTGGTCAGGATTGTGGCCCCGCAGTGCGTAGCGTACGCTTCGGGGCAATGCAATGGGTAGCTACCTCTCGGGAAAGATTGGCCAGTATCTCCTCGTGCTGTGGATTGCGGTAACACTCAACTTTCTCCTGCCCCGCATGATGCCGGGCAATCCGCTAGCCCTGATCGCCGGCGAGGATGTCAATTTGCTCTCGCCCGAGCAGCGCGCCGAGCTCGTGGCGCGTGTGGGGCTGGATCAGCCACTGATCGTGCAGTACGGCCGCTACCTGCAGAACATCCTGCGCGGCGAGCTTGGCTACTCGTTCCAGTGGAAGCAGCCGGTTGTGGATGTGCTTGCCCAGCGCCTGCCCTGGACGATCTTGCTCACCGGGACGAGTCTGGTGATCGCGACGATTGTCGGCGTGGTGCTCGGATCGCTCACCGCGTGGCGGCGGGGCAGCCGCGGAGATGTCGGCACATTTGTCTTCTTCTTGTTTCTCGAATCCCTCCCCGCCTTCTGGGTGGGTATGCTGCTCGTAGCTCTCTTCGCCGTCCGCTGGCCGCTATTTCCGACCTTCGGCGCAACATCGCCGTGGGAGACACTCACCGGCTGGGACTACATCCTCGACGTGCTGCACCATCTGGCGCTGCCCCTGGCAACGCTGACGATCGTCAGCGTCTCGGGCACCTTTATTGTGGCTCGCTCGGCGATGATGGCCGTGCTCGGCGAGGAGTTCATCACGGTGGCGCGGGCCAAAGGGCTGGCCGAACGGCAGGTGCTCTTTCGCCACGCTTTGCGCAACGCGCTGCTGCCGATTGCGACGGTCTTCACGCTCAATCTCGCCTTCGCCGTGAGCGGGGCGACGGTGGTCGAGACGGTGTTTTCGTACCCCGGCGTGGGCAGACTCATCTTTGAGGCGGTGCTGAGCCGCGACTACCCTGTGATTCAGGCCGCCTTCTTGATGATCACGGTGCTGGTGATCCTCGCGAATATTCTGACCGATGCCATCTACCCCCTGCTCGACCCGCGCATCCGAGGCGCCGTGAGTAGCGCACAGGGAGCGGCACGATGAGGTGGCACCTGCTCCTGCGAAGTGGCCCCGGCCTCACGGGTATCGCCATTCTGCTCGTACTAACGCTGATGGCCCTGTTTGCGCCCTGGATCGTCCCGTACGACGCGAGCGAGTTGAGCGGAAGGCCGTTCGAGCCCCCAAGTGCCGCGCACCTGCTCGGCACTAACGATATCGGCCAGGACATTCTCAGTGAGCTGATCGTGGGTGCACGGGTCTCACTCACCATCGGCGTCCTCGCGGCGGTGATCGCTGTGGTGATCGGCACCCTTGTCGGCGTCGTCGCCGGCTACTTCGGTGGTCCCATTGGGGCTGTGCTGATGCGCCTGGTGGATGTGGCCCTCGTCATTCCCTTCGTGCCGCTGATGGTTCTGCTCGCCGCCTACCTCGGGCAGAGTCTATGGAACTTGATCGTCGTGATCGGTCTCCTGATCTGGGCCCGCCCGGCGCGCATCATTCGCTCCTACGTGCTGACCCTCGCCCGCCAGGACTACATCCTCGCCGCGCGGGCACTGGGAATCCCAGGCGGACGCATTGTGCTACGGCATGTGGTGCCTGGCGTCTTCTCGCTGGCCCTGGCGCAGTTCGTCCTTGCGGCAAGCGCCTCGATGTTGCTTGAGTCGTCGCTCAGCTTTCTTGGCCTCGGCGACCCGACTCAGAAGAGCTGGGGGACGATGCTCTTCTATGCGCAGACCCGCAGCGCCTTTCTGAGCGGCGCGTGGCTGTGGTGGGTGGTGCCGCCAGGGCTGATGATCACGGTCGCGGTGCTCGGGTTTGCCCTGGTCGGGTTCGCCCTCGAGGAGATTACGAGCCCAAAAGTACAGCGGCAGAGCGCGCCGCCGAGACCGACACGCAACAAGCTACCGGCAGCGCCCTCGCTGTCAAAGGCAGGCGTCACCCCTACCACACCGGAGAAGCAAGGGTAGTCGGCCATAGGCTATTTGGCCTACGGGCTGATGCGCCACTTCACGCTTTTACGTCGCGCCACGACGAGCCATACTACAGCGTGTCACGCTGCACGCCCTTGGAGGAAATCCATGACAAGCACCGCACACATCTCCACCTCGCTCCAGCCGCAGACGGCCACCCCCTCGAGGACATTACGCGACGGTTTGGTCGCCCTCGGCGGCCTCGGGCTGATCGGCGGCCTATATCTGGACGGCTGGGCCCATATTCACGTGCCCACGCTCGAAAGCTTCTTCACGCCCTGGCACGCGGTTCTTTACAGTGGCTTCCTCTTGCTCGCCGCGATCCTGGTCACGCCGGTGCTACGTAGCCGCCTGCGTGGTGTCGCCTGGCGTAACGCAATCCCAGCCGGATACAGCCTCGGCCTGATCGGCATCGCGCTATTCGCATTGGGCGGTCTGCTGGACCTCGGCTGGCATACGCTCTTTGGTATCGAGGCCGACGCCGAGGCGCTGCTCAGCCCGCCCCATCTGCTGCTCGCCACTGGCGCCGGCCTGATGCTTACTACGCCCATCCGCGCCGCCTGGGCGCGCGACGACGCGCCGCAGGGCTGGCGTACCTGGCTGCCGCCCCTGCTCAGCCTGGCGTTGGTGCTGGCGCTGCTCGCCTTCTTCACCAGCTACACGCACCCGTTCTCTCGTGCGGCGGCCGCGGCCGGCGAGCGACCCGTGACCCACAACGAGACCCACGGCAGCGTTGACCTCGCGATGAGCGCTATCCTCCTCCAGACGGGCGTGCTCAGCGGCGCGCTGCTGCTATTCGTACGGCGTTGGGGCTGGCGTTGGCCCCTTGGCAGCCTGACGCTGCTGTTCGCCCTGACCCTGAGCCCGCTCACCGTGATGTTCGACCGCTTCCTCGGCGTCCCACCGCTCCCCATGATCGTCGCCGCGCTGCTAGCCGGTGTGAGCGCCGACGTGCTGCTGCGGCTCCTGCGCCCATCGGCCGCACGTCTCCGGGCGGTGCGTAGCTTCGCAGCCCTCGCGCCCGCCACGCTCTACGCCTTCTACCTGGCTGCGATCGCCCTGAGCGGCGGGGTCTGGTGGACGCCGCATCTGATCTTCGGCGCGGTGGTTCTGGCCGCGATCACCGGCTGGCTTGTCAGCTACCTCGTCTTCGCACCAGTCTCCCGAGTGGAACCCGCGCGGGAAAGGAGACCGCAATGACTCACCAGCATCATGCTGCTGCACCCGCCACGACGACGTTGAGCCTGGCCGGCCTGCATTGCACCGGGTGTGCCGACGCCGTCGAGCGCACACTCAAGGCTAACCCGCATATCACGAGCGTCCACATCGACTGGCCGAACAACGTCGCCCACGTCGGCTACCACGCGGGCATGATCGACGAGGCCGCCATTCGCGCTCTGATCGAGGCGACTGGCTGCCCGTGCGAGCGTACAGACCACGCCGGGCGTACCGACGGCCAGCACGAGCCTGCAGCGCACGGCTCGGCCCAGGCGCGCTTGCACAACCTGCGCCACGGGGTGGACGTGCAGCCGATCACCATGGGGACGCGCCACGACCGCATGCAGTACGAGTTGCCTGCTACAAGTGCCCACGCCCAGCACGCAACAAACGCCGCCGCGGCCCGCTCTCACGACCACGCGGCAATGGGTCATGGTGCACACGGTGGCGCGGCCCCCACGCCCGCCGCCCCAATGGACCACGGGGCGATGGGTCACGGCGGGATGGACCACGGGGCGATGGGCCACGACATGTCCGACCCGTCGATGGCAGCGGCGATGGAGCGCGATATGCGCAACAAGTTTTTCATCGCCCTCGTGCTCACCATCCCCACCGTGCTCTACTCGCCGATGGGTATGAACATCTTCGGGCTCTCGCTGCCCACCTTCGGGCTGAGCATGGACCTGATCATGCTCATCCTGACAACACCAGTTGTGTTTTACTGCGGCTGGATGTTCATCGGCGGAGCGTACCAGTCGCTGCGCCGCCGCGCGCTGAATATGAGCGTGCTGGTCGCCACCGGCGTGCTTGCGGCCTACGGCGGCAGCCTCATCCTGATGGCGCTCGGCCAGGAAACCTTCTTCGAGGCCGCGGCGATGCTCGTCACCTTTGTGCTGTTCGGCCACTGGATGGAGATGCGCTCGCGCCGAGGGACGAGCGATGCCCTGCGCGCCCTGTTCGACTTAGTACCACCCCAGGCCACCGTGCTGCGCGACGGCCAGGAGCTGACGATCCCCAGCAGCGAGGTGCTGGTCGGCGACACCGTGATCCTCAAGCCGGGCGACAAGGTGCCGGTGGACGGCGAGGTGATCGACGGCGAGACTAGCATCGACGAGGCCCTGGTGACAGGCGAGAGTGTGCCGGTGACCAAGCGGCCCGGCGATGGTGTGATCGCGGGCTCGATCAATCGTAGCGGCAGCGTGCGCTTCCGCGCCACCAAGGTCGGCGCCGACACCACGTTGGCGCAGATCGTCGACCTGGTGCAGCGGGCGCAAAACTCCAAAGCCCCCGGCCAGCGCCTCGCCGACCAGGCCGCCCAGTACCTCGTCATCCTCGCGGTGGGTGCGGGGCTGCTCACGTTCATCGTCTGGTACTTCGTGGTCGGTGCCCCGATCGCCTTGGCCCTGACCTTCGCGATCTCGGCGATGGTGATCGCCTGCCCTGACGCCCTCGGCCTGGCCACGCCGACGGCGGTGGCCGTAGGCACGGGTGTGGCCGCGCGCCACAACATCCTGATTAAGGATGCGGCGACTTTGGAGGGCGTCTCCGCCGTCACCGCCATTGTGCTCGACAAGACCGGCACCCTGACCGAGGGCAAGCCCGCCCTGACCGACGTGGTGACGAGAGGGAGCGTCGCTGAGCAGGAGCTGTTGCGGCTGGTGGCGAGCGCGGAGCGCGGCTCGGAGCACCCCCTGGCCGAGGCGATCGTGGCCGGCGCCCGCGAGCGCGGGCTGCAACTGGCCGAGGCGTCGCAGTTCGACTCGATCGCAGGCCACGGCATCGCCGCCACGGTCGATGGGCGGCGGCTGCTGATCGGCAACGCCAAGCTGATGCGCGACCAGGGCGTGGACGCCGCCGCGCTGGAGGCCCGCGCCGCCGAGCTGGCTTCTGGCGGCAAGACACCGATGTTCGTCGCGGTGGACGGGCAGGCCGCCGGGCTCGTGGCTGTGGCCGACACGATCAAGCCCACGGCCGCCGAGACCATCCGCCGGCTAGTCGAACAGGGCATCGAGCCGGTAATGATCACCGGCGACAACAAGCGCACCGCCGAGGCGGTCGCGAAGCAGCTGGGCATCGCGCGCTTTTTCGCCGAGGTGCTGCCCGCCGACAAGGCCAACCACGTCAAGGCCCTGCAGGGCGAAGGGAAGAAGGTGGCGATGGTGGGCGACGGGGTGAACGACGCGCCGGCGCTCGCCCAGGCGGACATCGGCATCGCCATTGGTGCCGGCACCGATGTGGCGATCGAGACCGCCAACGTGGTCCTGATGAAGAGCGACCCGCTCGACATCCTGCGCGCGATTACGCTCTCCAAGGCCACGGTGCGCAAGATGAAGCAGAACCTGTTCTGGGCGGCGATCTACAACGTGCTGGCCATCCCGGTGGCAGCAGGCGTGCTCTACCCAAGCTTCGGCATCGAGCTGCGGCCCGAGTGGGCAGCGCTTTTGATGTCGGCCTCGTCGATCATCGTGGCCGTGAACGCGGTGCTGCTGCGCAACGTCGAGCGCGAGCTGGGCGGGCCGTCGCAGCCGCAGCCTGCCACCAGCGGGCGAACTGCCCCCGCCACGTAGTCGGCGAAACGCTAGGACATGCATAGAGCGAGCCGGGCAGCGCACCTGCCCGGCTCGTCGCTTTACGTTCCGATTACTGCGTTCCGGCTACGCCATCTGAGCCATCTGGCGGCAGCTCTCGGCACAGCGGCGGCATTGCTCGGCGCAGGCCAGCATCTGCTGATCGCCGTTGGCCATCTGCTCGCACTCCTGGGCACAGCGCTCGCAGGCCTCGGCGCACAGGCCGCAGGTGCGCGCGTGCAGCGGGGAGCCGCGCAGCATGAAGTTGGCGCTGGTCTGGCAGATCTCGGCGCAGTCGAGCAGCGTGGTGATGTGCTCCTTCGAGGCGTGCTCGCCGCCCATCCCGAGGCAGTGGGTCGCCGTCGTCGTACAGATGGCATAGCAGTTCAGGCACTCCTGAATGCAGCGCTGCATCTCAGCGTTCATCGACTGGGTTCCGTGGTGCATCTCAACTCCTCCTGTATCAGTTCAAGGCAACGCGCACATCGCGCGCTACTGGCTCCGCAGCGGCCGGTCGATGCCGTACCACTGCTCCAGCCACGCCTGCAGCTGGACGACCTCCTCACCCTGGTCCTTGACGATGCGGGCAGCGAGCTTGTAGAGATCGCCGTGATAGCCTCCGACCAGCACGGATGAGGCCATCATCGACGCCATCGCGTGGTGCTCGGCCAGGGCGCTCATGTAGGCGATGTCAAACTCGGCGCCGCTTTTGGTCTCCAGCGACTGCATCGAGCGCATCATTGCCTCCATGCTCGGCATGGTGCCGTGCATCATCGGCATATCCGTCTCGCGCATCATCTCGGGCGACATCATGTCGCCGGCGGGCGGCTGCATGCCGTACCAGTCGCGCAGGTAGTTGCTCATCAACTGGATCTCCATCGCCTGTTCAGCAATAACCTTCTGCGCGAGCTCCTTCAACTCAGGCCTGGTGGCCTTCTCCAGCGCCATGCGCGACATCATGATTGCCCCACGATGGTGTGGGATCATGCCCATCAGAAAGTCCTGCTCCAGCTGTGCCTGCTGGCGATCCGGCACGAAGTCGGGCACCGGGGGCTGAGCGGTCGCCGGTGTCCAGAACAACGCCACTGCCGCGAGTGCTACCACCAGCCCCACCACCAGCCGTACCGAGCCCATCACGGTTCCTTGAGCGCTCACACCAATTCTCCTTCCAACGCGACAGTCGTGTCGTGAAGAGAACGGAGCACTCAGCGTGCCAGTCACTGCTTGGGTTTAACAGGAATAGCGCCCGCTTCGCCACCAGAATGCGAAAAAACGTGGATTTACATCTACTTGCCAATGACTGTCAACCATTAGAATCTTCTGCTTAATTTGCGGTACCTGCTGCAAAGGCGCGCCATCACACACAGGCAAACATTTGGGCGAGCGAGCATCGCCCCACGTTGCCTTTTCTTCCGACAGCCTCTCTTGGTTGCGGCGGCTGGCTGAAGCATTTTTAACAACAGCGACAGCCGAAGGCGTGGCAGTTCCAACACGATTGTGGCAAGAGCGACAAAAAAAGGCTCGAAACAGCAGCGCAAAGGCCAGGATTTGACAGCACACTCACAGCCTTGTATGCTCCTCACAGATTTCACCAGCCTTTCACCTCTCGCTCAGCTTTCTATGCACGACCTCAGCCGACCTACAAGCGCACTACACCAAAAGGCACGGGTTTCCCGTGCCTACGGCCCGACGCGGTCCATGTCCGACACCGCCGGGGCGCGTGAGGCATCGTCTCGACCGTGGCAGTCTGTCACAAGGAGGTCCTGTTGGCTGTCCCTCCCACCTCGCGCCACGACCGCGCGCTGGAGCAGCTGGTTCGCCGCGCCAACCAGAACCGTGCCGGCTTCACCCACCGTCACACCAGGCTCCAGACACTCTCCCGCCTGACCTTTGCCTCCTTTGCCCGAGCGCTCGTACAGCGCACACCCGCCCGCCTCTGGCTCCATCTGGTCGTCGTCGCCCTGGTTCCCCTCGCCCTGGTCCTCAGCCAGAACAGTGCATTGCTGCTGAAGCCCCATGCAGGCGAAGCGGCACTACCAGCGCCGGCAGATGAGGCGCTGGGTCAACCCATGCCGCTCGCGCTCGGCCCGATCGCGCTGGAGAACGAGCTGGAAGGTGCCGAGGTGCCGCTGCCCGACAGCGCCTTCGCCGACATCGTGGCGCTCCCCGAGGTGCAAGCGGCGCTCTCGCGCCAGGAGATCCTGGCCCCGGCGACCTTTGAGACCACCGTGATCGGCGACAGTGTGAACGTACGTAACGGCCCCGGTCTGATCTACGACAAGATCGGCGAGCTTGCGGGAAGCACCGCGCTGACCCTGGAGGGTTACGCCGAGGACTGGTTCGTGGCGCGCACCGCTGAGGGCGAGCGCGTCTGGATCGCCGGCGAGCTCATCGCTGAGGCGGCCGCGGCCCGCAGCCTGCTTGCCCCGGCGAGCGAGATTCCGCCGCCGCCCCCACCGAAGATCGCGGTTGTTGCGGAGGAGGGGCTAAGTCTGCGGGATGGCCCCGGTACGGCCTACGTCAAGCTCGATAGCTTTATCCAGGGAGCGCAGATCGATCTGCTCTCGCGCTTCGAGAACTGGTTCGAGGTGCGCCACCCGAGCGGCACGATCGGCTGGGTGACCGGCGACTTCCTCCAGATCGCCGAGGGCGTCATCCCGCGGCTGGAGGTGCTGCCTGCGGCACCCGACCCCAACCCGGCCCTGGTTGCCATCGCCGATGGCACGGTCAACCTGCGCGGCGGCCCCGGCACCTCCTACCCGAAGCTCAGCAGCGTCAGCGCCGGCGCGCAGCTTGAACTCGTCGCCCGCTACGAGGACTGGCTCAAAGTGCGGACAGGTGACGGGAAGACGGCCTGGGTCTTCAACGAGGTGGTGCGCGTGAGCGACTATGTCGTGCGCCGCGTGCCCGCGACGCGCGACATCCCGGCCCTGCCGAGACCCGCAGCGCCGGCAGCGGTCGCACGAGGGGGCAACGCAGCGCCGCTCTCCGCCGCGCAAGCCGGCAGCGTGGTGAACTTCGCAATGCAGTTCGTCGGCACGCCCTATGTCTGGGGCGGCGCGCGCCCTGGCGGCTTCGACTGTAGTGGGTACACAAAGTACGTGTACGCCCAGTTCGGCCTTAATCTGCCCCACAGTGCAGCGGCACAGTACAGCCAGCGCTATGGCACGCTCATCAGCCGCGACAACCTGCAGCCGGGTGACATCGTCTTCTTCGCCAACACCTACAAGCCAGGCATCAGCCACGTGGGCGTGTACGTCGGCGGCGGCAGGGTGGTGCAGGCCCTGGCACCTGGGGTGCCGCTGTCGGCCGTGAGCATGAACAGCGCCTACTGGAACTCGAAGTACTACGGCGCCATCAGGCCAAACCTGTAGCCGCCTGCCGCCATCCAGGGTTTGACGCTGACGCCACCCGAGGCTACACTGCCCACAATGAAGCCACGGTACGCCATAGGTAGTAACGCATGAGCGCCGAAGAGATCAGCTTCCACATGGCCCCGCCGCGCACCGTCAAGGTGCATGCCCGCGGCGAGGATTTCCGCATCGTGCAGCTGGTGGGCAATCTGCTGGTCTGCTCGAAGGCCCACGGCAACTGCTGCTGCGGCTGGACCGAGAAGGGCCGCGCTCCGGTGAACCTCGACCTGTATCAGCAGGAATGGGAGCGCCGGCGCATCCGCAACAAGGTTCACCTCAGCTTCACCGGCTGCCTTGGGCCATGCGCGGTGGGCAATAACGTGCTGCTCCAAATCTTCGGCCGCTCGATCTGGTTCAAGGACCTGAACGACAACGCGCTCATCCCGCCGATCTTCGACTACATCGACGCGATGCTGCGCGCCGGTCGCGTCGTCGCACCGCCGGAGTTGCTCGCTCCGCATATCTACGAGCGCTACCTGCCGCCGCCCGAGGAGGGCTACGAGGCCCTGGGCACGGGTACGACAGAGGATGGCGGTGGGCTGGAGCGGCTAGACCCGGTCTGCCTGATGGATGTGGATCCGGCGACGGCGCGCTGGAAGAGCGAGTACGAGGGCCGAAGCTACTACTTCTGTGCCCCCGGCTGCAAGAAGGCGTTCGACCGCGAGCCCACAGCCTATGTCTCCTGACCGGCAGCGACGCGGCCTGCTCCGGCTCTCGCTGCTTGTCGTACTCACGACGCTCTTCATTGCTCCGGTGTCAGCGAGTCGGCGCACGGCTACGATTACCAACCTCACGATCGGCCGCTCCACCGAGGGCCGGCCGATCACTGCTATACAGGTCGGCGGTGGGCCGCGCAAGCTGGTGCTCGTCGGCGCCACGCACGGCGGGCCGGAGGCGAACACCTACCGGTTGATGCTCGACCTGATCGCGCACCTGCGCGCTGCGCCCGAGGAGGTGCCGCCCGAGGTGCGCCTCTACCTGATCCCGGCCCTCAACCCGGACGGCCTGGCGCTCGAAACGCGCTTCAACGCGCGCGGCGTGGACCTCAACCGCAACATGGACACTGGGCTGGACGCCTGCCCCGAGAACGACTGGAGCCGCACCGTCAACGGCGCCTACGGCATCGTCTCCGACACGGGCGGCCCTTCGCCCGAGAGCGAGGCTGAGAGCCGGCTCATTCGTAGCTTCCTGCTCGACGCCTCGGCGGCGATCTTCTATCATAGCGCGGGCGGCGAGCTATTCCCGCCGTTCTGCGAGCATGCGCCCTCGCTGGCCCTGGCGCAGCGCTATGCCGAGGTCGCCGGCTACACCTACATACGCTACTACCCGCGCTACATGATCACTGGCGGCATGCACGACTGGGCAGGCAGTCTGGGCATCGCCTCGTTCACCCCCGAGCTCTGGACCGGCGAGGGCAGCGACACCGATGAGAACCACGCCGCCCTGCACGCGATCCTCGCCGACGCCGCGGCCCTGCTGCCACTGCCTGAGAACCAGCGCGTGGGGGCCTACAGTGTGCCGGCGCCGATCTGGCGCTTCTGGCGCAGCAACGGTGGGGCCACGCGCCTTGGCAACCCGACCGGGCCGGCGCGAATCGAGGAAGGGCGCCTCGTGCAGCCATTCATGCGCGCCATCGTCGTGGTCGATCCTGCGCGTGTGGATACAGCGGAGTTCGTCTCGCTGGCCCCACTTGGCGAGCGCGCCCGAGCGTTGCTCACATCGTCCTCGCCGACGGCCTTCCGCACCGAGGCCGCCGAGTACGCATCGCTCTTCAGCGCCGCCGCGGCCCAACTGGGCGGCGAGGCGCTGCTTGGCGAACGCCTTGGCGCGCCCGAGCCGGGCGTCAGCGTGAGCAACGGTGCGCCGCGCATCGTCCAGTACTTCGCCAACGCCCGCCTCGAGCTGGATCCAAGCGCTGCGGCTCGAACAGTGTTGCTCTCACCACTCGGTTGGCACGATCAGCAACTGCGTATGGTCACCGACCCGGGCTTCACCCACCAGATTCGCTGAGTCTCGCGTCGCCTTGCCCGTGTGGGGCTGGGGCCGGCGTGTCCTGGCCGCGCAGCCAGAGCAGGGCCGCGAGCACAAAGCCGAGCCCAACCAGCTGCGCCACACGGATGCCGTAGGGCAGCAGCAGTGAGTCGGCGCGCAGCGGCTCCAGCAGCAGCAGTGTCAGACCCTGCACGCCCAGGTAGGCGACAAATAGAGCCCCCGACGCCAGCGAGCGGCGATCCAGCCAGCGCAGCGCCGCATAGCCGAGTAGCGCCGCGAGCGCCAGGTAGAGCTGTGTCGGATGGCGCGTGGCGCCGAACAGCGGCACGGCCCACGGCAGGGTGGTGGGCACGCCGAACGCCTCGCCGCTTAACAGCAGCCCGACCGACGCCAGGGCCTGTGCCGGCAGCAGGCCCATCGCCGTAGCATCCGCCAGAGCGGCCGCGTCGAAGCGGCGCCAGCGGCACCAGAGCCAGCCAGCGAATAGACCGCCGAGCAGCGCGCCCGGCCAGGCGAGGTCGGCGATGCGCAAGGCCAGGAACAGCTGCGGCGCAGGGCCATAAAGATCCCAGTTCAGCAGGCCATACCAGAGGCGCCCGCCGACAGCGGCGCCCGCCAGGGCTGGCAAGAAGATGCTCGACGCCTGCTCGGCCAGTGCGGCGCCGCCGCGCCGCCGCGCCGCGCGCTCCATCAGTGTGGAACCGAGGACGAGCGCAAGGACGAGCAGCAGTCCGCCGCTGCTGAGGTTGAACGGCCCTAGTCGTACGAGCGGGTACATCAGGGCTCCTCTGCCAGCAGCTGCTCCACGGTCCCGGCGATCACGCCACGCGACATTGGCCCGCGGTAGACCGCCCGCACCACGCCGGCCCGATCGATGAAGAAGCTGGAGGGCAGCACGTTGGCGCGGTAGGCCGTGCTCACTGCGCCGTCGCGGTCGAGCAGGGCGGGAAACGACAGCCCGCTCTCCGCCATGTAGTCCGCTACCGTGCGCGCGTCCTCGCGCTGGTTCACCGCGAGCACGGTGAAGCCCTGCTCGCGGTACTGCGCGTAGGCTGCCTCGATCATCGGCATCTCGGCGCGGCAGGGCGGGCACCAGGTGGCCCAGACATTGATGAGCACCACCTGCCCCCGAAGGGCGCTGAGCTGCACCGTCGCGCCGTCCAGGTCGCTGAGCGCGAAGTCTGGCGCGGGGTGGTTCTCCTGCGGCGCCGGAGTGTCAGCAACCGCATCGCGTGGCAGTACGGACGCGCTCGCCGCCTCAGGCTGCACGCGCGTGGCGATGATGAAGAGGCCGCCGACCAGCAGAACGACGACCAGCAGAAGATTCCACTGCGAACGGCTCGTTGCGAGCATACGGCAACTCCTACGACCGGCGCCGGCCTGAGCGGCGCGCAATTGGCTGTGCTGGCTGTTGCAGATAGAGCCGGTGGAGCGTCCAGAGGTACGCGCCGACATACACGAGCGCCGCGCTGACAGCCGCGGTCGCCCAGTGAACCGGATGCATCAGCTGGCTCAGAGCGAACTCGCTGACGAAGTAGACCACCCCAAAGCCGAGCAGTAGAAACAGAATCGCCTGGCCGGCCGCCTCGCGCCGACGCTGGCGGTGGCCCGGCGTCGCGCTCCCGATATATTGGCGCCACCACTGTCGCATTGACCACCTCCGTGTCCGCGTAGATCGTTCCGGGCATCCAATGGCGGTAGTGTAGGGAAATTAGTGGGAGGTTGCAAATTGGGTCTTCGAACAGCGGAAGACCACGGAGATCGCGAGGCGAGCATAGTGCAAATCCAACAAAATTGTGGCAAGAGCCTCAATACATCCCACTCCGCGCGACGAAAAACGGCTGAAATTGACAGCTGCGCAACAGCTCTGCTACAACCCATGCGAGCGTTCGACGCGAACGCTGCATACGTGATACACGCAAGCCTACCTTCATGACAACACAGCCAATTGGCCGCCACACGCTCATCGGTTCGTTCAGCCTGCTTGTCGTCGCCGGTTTCTGGCTCAGCCGTCTGGAGTGGTCGCCCGAGCATCGCCTGTGGCGCGCTGTTGGCGATGCAAGCTACGTGCTACTCGTGCTGGCCTTGATCAGCGGGCCGCTGGCGCGGCTGTGGCCCGCTACGGCCTGGGCGCTGCCCTGGCGCCGCGAGGTCGGCGTCTGGTGCGGGCTGCTGGCCCTGGTTCACACCCTGGTCACGCTCGACGGCTGGATCGGCTGGGATCTACAGCGGCTGTTCGGCTACGAGTATGTCGCGCAGCTCGGCCGCTACGCGCGCCTGGAGCCCGGCTTCGGGCTGGCAAACGCAGTTGGCTTCGTCGCGCTCTTTCTCACACTGATCCTGGCCGCCACGTCGTCGGCCTGGGCCGTCAACCTTCTCGGCCCGTCGGCGTGGAAGTGGCTGCAGTACGGCTCCTACTCGGTCTTCTACCTGGCGGCGCTGCACAGCTTCTACTTCCTGTTTATTCACTTCACCCAGTCGTTTCACCGCGCTTCTCCCCCGGAAGCCAACTGGTTCCAGATCCCGTTCCTGCTGATCACGCTGCTCGTGCCGGCTCTCCAGACCGCGGCCTTCGTGCGGACCGTGGCCCGACGGCGTCGCGGCGAGCGTACGATGGGGAAACAGCCGTCGTCCGGGCGCCGACGCGCGCCCTCGGGGGAGCAGATGCCCGGTGTAGAGTAGTGAGGGACAGGTATGCAGCAAGCGACGAGCGCTCAGGAGCCGGACGACACGCTACTGGCGACACTTCTCGAAGCCCCCGCGCCGCGCGGGCGTCCCCTGCGCCCTGCGAGACTGCGCTCGCTTGGCCAGCAGCAGGCGATCGCTCTCCAGGGCTACAGACGCCGCACCTGGGTCGATCGCGCACTCGGCTATGCGGAGCGGGCCTTGCTGGTAGCGGCCCTGCTGGTATTCGGCTTCTGGCTCATTGACGGACCAGTGCGCGACTGGCTGTATCTGCGCTCGGCCCAGCCTGCCGTGGCGGCCCCGGCACAGCTGTCGGCTCAACGCCCTGTGGGACAGTCGCGAACGCCCGCCGCTACGGTGCAGGCAACGCCCGTCACCGCTGATGAGTCGCGGCAGCCTGCGCTGCCGTTCGTCACCGACGCGGCGCATAGCGAGGGCTCCCGCCCCAACGATGCCTTTCTGGTGCCGGGCTACACGCCGCCGGGCCGGCAAGCGACGGCGCTGCAGCCGCAGCGCCTGGCGATCCCCGCGATCGGGCTTGATACTTCGGTCGTCGAGACGTTTCTAGTCGACGGCGTGTGGCAGGTGGCGGAGTACGCGGCCGGCTACATGAGCGGCACGGCCCTTCCGGGCGAGGGGAACACCGCGCTCTCCGGGCACGCCGGGCTGCGGGGCGCCGTCTTCCGTGACCTTGGCCGCCTTCAGCCTGGCGATCTCGCCGTACTCGACGCGGGCGGCTGGCGCTACGAGTACCGCGTGCGCGAGGCGATCACCGTCTGGCCGACCCAGGTTGAGGTGCTCGACCCGTCGCCCACTCCGGTACTGACATTGATCACCTGCGTGAACTGGGACACCCAGCGCCTGATCGTCGTCGCAGATCTTGTTAGCGCCGCGCCCCTTGCTGAGGGGTAGTGCGCTGTCGTGGAGCAAACCGATGTTTCCCCTCTACCCGCCTGACGACCCATACCTGTTGCAGATCACCCTGTTCGGCTGGCCGCTTTCCGTGCGCTGGTATGGCGTGCTGATCATCGGCGGCGCGCTGCTCGCCGCGAGCATCACCGCGCGACGGGCCACCCGTCGCGGGTTCGACCCAGATCACGTCTGGAACCTGCTCACCTTCGGGATGATCCTCGGCATCGTCGGCGCACGGCTCTACTATGTGCTCTTCGAGTGGCGCTTGTTCGCCGACGCGCCGCTGCGGGTATTCGATCTGTCCAGCGGCGGCCTGGCCATCCACGGCGGCCTGATCGGCGCCGTCGCGGCGACCTGGATCTACACACGATGGCAGGGCCTGCCGCTCCTGCGCTGGCTCGACATCTGCGCGCCGACGGTGCTGGTCGGGCAGGCGATCGGGCGCTGGGGCAACTTCTTCAACCAGGAGGCGTATGGGCGGCCCACCAGCCTGCCCTTCGGCGTTCGTATCGACGCCGAGCACCGGATGCCGCCGTTCGATGACATGCAGCAGTACCCGCCGCCGACGCTCTTCCACGCCACGTTCCTCTACGAGTCGCTCTGGAACCTGGGCGGCTTCGGCCTCTTGCTCTGGCTCGAGTGCCGGTTCGCGAGCCGGCTGCGCGATGGCGATATGGTGCTGTTCTACGCCATCTGGTACGGGCTGGGGCGCCTCTGGATCGAAGGGCTGCGGATCGATAGTCTTTGCACCAATGGCGTTGGCGGGAGCTGCGAGGGCGCCTTGCGGATGGCGCAGATCGTCAGCTTGCTGTTCGTCATCGGCGGCGGCGCAGGGCTGTATGTGAACCACCGTCGGCGGAGCAGCGAGGCACAGACGGTGGGCGGCAACGCATAGTGCGCGACGAATGTCGGCGGTAGAGACGCACGCGCTACCGCATGACCCAGGCGCCGGCACCGTCGGTGCGCGACAAGTTCTGCTCAGTCGCAAAGGGCCTGGCGCGTACGATCACGCGCTGGGTGAATTTGTCCGGTCCGCTCGCCGGCCAGCAGGTAACTAGCGTGACCACTTCATAGGGATAGGCGCCGATGTAGCGCGCGTTCTCGGCTCGCTGCTCCGCCGACACCCCCTCTTCGGTGACGAGCAGCCGCTCCTCGACCACGTACAGAAACCGCTGCCCGGCGCTGTAGAGCGTGATCTGGTCGCCGGGCCGCACGTAGTAGAGATCTCGGAAGACGCGCCCGTAGCCGCCGACATGGCCGGCGAGCACCACGTTGCCGCCCGTGCCAGGGTTGGCCGAGCCGCGGTGATGCCCGACGGCGTACTTGGCGACGTCCCACACCGCCACCTGCTGGCCGTCCTGCTCCTGCACTGTCCAGCCGACCTCGATCACCTTCGAGTCGATCTTGATACTCGGGATGACGATGCGCGAGATCGTCGAAGGTGCGATCGCCGGCTCGGCGGGCACGCTGCCCACCGCCTGCCCTGTTTCGCGCCGCACCGGCGGCTGGAACAGCGCCGGCTCAGCCTCCTGAGGCATCAAGCTGGGCGCCGGCTCCTGGATGCTCAGTGGGGGTGGTGCGGCAGCCACCTCTGGCGCCACAAGCTGGGGAAGGTCACTATCACCACGGGCGGCGAGACGGTTGTACTCCTCGGTCGCGTACAGTCCGCCGACATAGAGCAGCAGATAGACGCCGGCCAGCAGACACAGATTACCAAGCATCAGCGCGCTGCGTCGCGAGCGAACCGCTCGCGGTAGCGGCAGTATGACCTGGTCCAATTGCTCGTGCGTGGTCACGCGAAACTCCCCTCTCAGGTTTACACCTACCCCTCGAAGGAGTGTAGCGAGACCGGCAGCAGCAAGCAAACAGGCGGCAATCTAGCCCGCGTGAGGCATCACGAGACGCCTTTTTTCGACATCTTTGGCGCAACCTTGCTAGTTTTGCCACAGTGTGCAGCTGGCCTGCCAATCTCGCAAGATGGATCAGGTGGCCGACTGGCATATCTCGCGAGCTGCGTGCCTTGCTACACGATTGTGTGGAATGCTGCATAATGAGGGCTTTTTACGGCTCATCTGGAGCCTTGGAACGGGGAAAATTGCGCATTTGCAAGCGCCTACGTATAGTGTTCGCGAGCCCCAGATGCAGTGCCGGCACGGCTTCAAAGAATCAAGCTATGCCTGCTCAGCAGCATGGATAGGGCCTGCCTCGCTTCACCCTAGAGTTATCTGATGGGTTTCGTATCACTAACGGTTCATCGACTGACGGCGCTGCTCCTCGTAGCGGCGTTTGCCTTCCTCTCGCTGTTCGCCGCGCCGCCCGCGGCCGCCTCCGAGCACGCGCCGGACCCGCTCGACGATGTGCGCTTCGACCAGCAGCTCGGCGCGCCCTTACCGCTCGATGTCGCCCTGCGCGACGAGAACGGTCGCGACGTTCGGCTCGGCGACTACTTCGGCACGACGCCGGTGCTGCTTGTCCCTGGCTATTTTCGCTGCCCCACGCTGTGCCCTGTAACACGCGACGGCGTGCTCAAGCTGCTCGATCAGGTCGGGCTTGAGCTTGGGCGTGAGTTCACCGTGCTGAGCTTCAGCATCCACCCGCGTGAGAGTCCGGCTGATGCACTGGCCCTGCAACAGGAGTACGCCGCGCGCTTCAGCAAGCCGGGTTTCGCCGAGGGCTGGCACTTTCTCACCGGCACACAGGACGCGATCGCTCAAATCACCGAGGCGATCGGCTTCACGGCGGTCTACGATGAGCTGACCGACCAGTACAGTCACGCCGCCGGCATCGTGGTCGCCACCCCCGAGGGCACGATCGCGCGCTACTTCTACGGCATCGACTACGTGGCCTCCGATGTGCGCCTCGGCCTCGTCGAGGCATCGCAGAACAAGATCGGCAGCATCGTCGACCAGCTGTTTCTGCTGTGCTACCGCTACGACCCGGCGAGCGCACGCTACACGCCGCTGATTATGACCATCATGCGCATCGGCTTTGTTCTGACGACGTTGGCGCTTGGGATCGGCCTGTTCTGGATGTCGCGACAGTCACGCCAACCGCCGACGCCGCCCGCGCCAGTCACATCGTAACGAGGGCTCGCCATGAACGAGGAACAGATCGTCGCACGGGCGCAGCAGCTCGTTACCGCACGCCGCGAGCAGCGCGGCGCCCCGCCCGGCATCACTCG
>DAOLDO010000019.1:0-20420 GCA_035327325.1 Chloroflexaceae bacterium
CAAGGCGTATCTGCTCCTCAGTGGCCTGATCGCCCGCGATCAGCACCGCCGGATCGCCCGGTGAGAGATGAAGGGTCAGAAACACCAGAACCGACACGACAAAAACCGTGATGACGGCCTGTATGCAGCGCCGGATGACATAGGCTGTCATCGCCGAGACCTCCAGGCGAAACCGCCGACCTCACGAGGCATGGGTTAACACGGGGGGCGAGCCGTGCGCAGAGCATTGTTGGATCCCGGCTCAGCACAATCGGACACAGCCGTACGTACAGGACGAGCCCGAAACAGAACACCGCCTCGCGCCATATGAAGCAGTTCAGGTGGCGGAGGCAAGATTCTCGGCCACGGAGATGACCGGCGGACCTGACAGGGTGCCAATGAGCCTGTCAATCTCCTCATGGGTGTTGTAGTAGTGTGGACAAACCCGAATCATGCTTTCGCTAATTGTCACATAGATGCCCGCATCCAGGAAGAGGTGGTACAGCTCGTGTACCGACTGCCGATCGCTGACAAAGGCGACGGTTCCGGATTTTTCGCCTTCCCCGCGATGAGACATGAGCCGCGCCCCGCGTTTTACCAGCCCGGCGCATAAATGGTCCGTGAGCTCCCGAACCCGAGCCGCAATCCGGCCAGGGCCGACCTCGTGAAACATGGCGAGCGACGCGTCAAGCCCAAACGCTCCAATATAGTTGTGGACGCCGCCCTCGTACTTCTCGCCGCTCTCGCGGAACTCCAGCCTGTAGTCACGGTAGCGATTGATGTTTTGCTTGACACCTAAATGGCCGGGCTCGCACGACCAGATCTCTGGGATAAGCTCCTTGCGAAGGTAGAGAAAGCCACTGCCGATGGGGCCTAGCAGCCACTTGTGGCCGCCACACGCCAGAAAATCAATCTGGCTGTGCTTCACGTCAACCCTCAGCGGGCCAACTCCTTGAATGCCGTCAACGTGCAGGTAGATGCCGCGCTCACGGCAGAAGGCGCCCAGCCGATCAATATCGGCGCGGTAGCCATTTGAAAACTGCACCAGGCTAATGGTGATCAGGCGAGTCCGAGCATCAACTGCGGCGATGATGTCATCAATCAAGATGCGGCCCTCACGACCGGGGACCATCTTGGTCTCCACCCCAAAGCGGCTCTTCAGGTTCCACCAGGGGTAAACATTAGCGGGGAATTCCAGGTCATTACAGATCACGTTGTCGCCTTCGCGCCAATGAACGCCAGCAGCTATGGTGCTTATCCCCTCGACGGTATTCCGCACGATAGCAATCTCCTGGGGGTCGGCGTTGATGAGCGTTGCGATCTTGATCCTCAGGGGCCCAATCACCGAGCGCCAGATCGACCGGCCGAGCGTCCCCATGGCCTGCGCCTCAACGCCGCGCCGGACCGCTTCCTGAACCCGTGTTGACAGCGGTGCGATCGAGCCGTTGTTGAAATACGTGAGCTGTCCAAGGAAGGGAAACTCAGCACGATATCTTGCAACGTCCTGGGTCGTCAGATCCATCATGGCCCTCCAGGTGCCGCCGGACGGGGCGTGAGCGCCGTCCGGCGGCCATCGTGTGTGCCAGTTGCATCACTTGAGTGCTGGGATCACGCGACGCTCCGCGCCGAACTTACTCATTGATCGTGACTTGGCGGAAGTCAAAGCGCTCAACCGGAAGGATGCGTATCCCCGTGACGTTCTCGCGCCCAACGGCGGTGTGGTTCAGGTTGACCAGGGGGAACTGGGGCAGGTCCTGCCAGACGAGTTCCTGGACCCGCTCGTAGAGTTGCCTCCTGCGATCCTCGTCAACTTCGCGCTGGGCTGCAATAAGTGCCTCGGTGACCTCATCGTTGGCGTAGAACATACGGTTGCAGCAGGTTGGTGACCAGCGCTCCTGGTTGAACTGCAAGTTGAGGTTATAGTCCGGCTCGCCGGTGTCGGTCCCCCAGGTCCAGAAGCTCATCAGATAATCCGACTCCTCCGGCGCTTTCCGCATGCTGCTGACCCAGGCGACATGCTCCATCAGATCGAGCTCGGCGGTGATGCCGACGTCGGCGAGCATTGCGGCGACGGCCTGCGCGGTCTGCTGGATGCCGCCAATGCGGCCTGTCGGCACGCGCAGTGTGGTCGTGAACCCGTCGGGGTAGCCTGCTTCGGCAAGCAGCTCGCGTGCGCGCTCAGGGTCGTACGGGATCTCGGGCTGCGCCTTGTAGCTCCAAAGCCCCGCATTGAGGACAGTATCGGGGACTGTAGCGAAACCGGAGTAGAAGCTATCAACTATCAGCTCGCGGTCAACAGCGTGCGCAATCGCCTGGCGCACACGTATGTCGTCGAATGGCTCCTTGAGCAGGTTAGTTACGATGGAGAGATTGCGGGCAAGGGGAAGATTGTACGCCCGTAGGCCCGGAACCTCGTCGAGGCGCGCTGCCTCCGTCGGGTCGGTGATGGTGGCGAAGTGTACCTCACCGGTCTCCAGAGCGATGGCGCGCGTTGACACGTCGGGGATGGGGCGGAACTCGATGATGTCAACGTTCGAGCTGTTGGCCAGCCAGTGATCCGGGTTCTTCTCGAACACAATGCGCGTGTTAGGCACCCACTCGACGAAGCGGTATGGCCCCGAGCCGACGGGATTCAGCCCAAACTCCTGCGGAGTAACAGCGGTTGCTGCTGTGGGACTCACAATGCCGCCGCTCGGAATGGCAAGTTTGTTCAGCAGCACCGGGTACGGATACTCGGTGGTGAAGGCCAGGCTGTAGGGCCCTATGGCCTCGATCTGCGTGACTGGCTCCAGCCCGGCGCGCTGGAGAAACAAGTCGGAATTGGCTGGGTCCAGAAATCGCTCGAAGCTTGCCTTTACCGACTCGGCATTCACAGGAGTACCATCGTGGAACGTATGTCCCTCGCGTAACTCAAAGGTCCAGGTGAGCCCATCGTCGGAAACACTCCACGATGTAGCGAGCTGAGGGATAATCTGTGTGTTCTCGTCAAAGTCCACAAGGCGGTCGTAGAGGATAGTGCCGTAGTCGTTGCCGTCAGTCTGGGAGACATGGGCGTCAAGGGTTGGTTTGTCGGTTGGGATGGCGACGATGAGCCGGACTGGCTCTTCCGCGGCTGGTGCAGCTGTAGGCTGGGGGGCAGATGTCGGAGCGGTTGCCTGGGTGGGCTCGGACGCGACCGGGGCTGCCGTGGGCTCGCTGGAGGATGGTGAGTCCGGCTGGGCCGCGGGTGGCGCTGTACCGCCACCTCCACAGGCTGCAAGCAGCAACGTCAGCACTAGAGCGAGCGTCAGCACCGAGCGGTGGGGTGCGGCCATCTTTGCCTCCTGCGTTTCGTGCCTGATCAGCCTCTGGGAACGAAGTGTGCACCATGCACACTGAGAAAGTCATCTCCCGTATCAGCCTCGCGTCAGCGAATAGATGCTTGTGCCAGTACCCGGTTGCTCCGGGTGATCCAGCCCGCGGAGGAAAGGCATAGGCAAGCATTGCCTTCCCCACAACTCGTATCCCGCTCAAGCAGATTGTCAAACACTAGGTGCCATGTCGTGCCAGTACCGTCGCGAGCAAAGCAATGCCTTCCTCGATCCGATCCTCATTCTCGTAGGAGTATGAAAGGCGCATGTAGTTCCGAGGAGGATTGGGGCTGGCGAAGAAGACGGCCCCGGGGTAATACTTGACCCCGGCTGCTAGAGCTTCCTGCGCCACAAGGGTCGTATCAATGTCTTGCTTCAACCTGGCCCAAACATAGTAGCCACCACTTGGCCGATTCCAGGTCGCGAGAGCGCCCATATGTCGGTCTAGACTTGAGAGCAAGGCGTTACGTCGCCGGTGCAGAATATCGGTGATCACTCGAAGGTGCTGCTCCAGGCTGCTCTGCTCACGAAAGAACTGGTAGGCCAGCATCTGCGTAAGAGGGCTAGTACCTCCTTCCGCCTTGAATGCTGCGATACGTTGCAACAGATCCTTGCGAGCATGCACCCACCCCAAGCGCAGTCCTGGGCCAAGAATTTTGGCAAAGGTGCCCGTCGCGATGACATGACCTTCAGGGTCAAAGTGCTTGAGCGGCAGCGAGGCACTGCCCTCGAATCGTGTCCAACGGTACGGGTTATCCTCGAGGATTGGAATACCATAGCGGCTAGCTATTTCGATCAACCGGGCCCGCCGATCAAGAGGCAGCACTCCGCCGGAAGGATTGTGAAAGTCTGGAATATCATAAATAAGTTTCGGTAATGGGTCGTTCTTTGCGGCGAGGCGGCTCAGAATCTCTTCGAGGGCATCAACATTCATGCCCAAATCGTCACTAGGCACCGGAAGCGGGGTGGCACCCGCCGTTCTGAATAACTTGAGCCCGTTCATGTATGTCGGCTCGGACACTACGATTGTTTCGCCCGGACGACAGAATGCTCTGGCGCACATATCGAGGTTCTGTTTTGCGCCACTAACAATCAGGATCTCTTCAACTGATGCTGGCACGTTATCGCTCTGTAACCACTCGACGATGAGTTCTCGTAGCGGCAGGTACCCAAAGCGGTCGCCATACTGCAGCGCCTCGCTAGCCTGGTTGCAGAGAACAGTTGCGGCGCACTCCGCGAGCTGGGGCCCAGGAAAGGCTTCCGGAGGAGCGTAACCGCTAGAGAGCAGGATGGGCCCTTCGCGCCTGCCGTTGGCAACCCCTTCTTCTCGCATCTTCGTAGGCATGGCATACCTTTCGTAACCCGCAGGCTAAGGGAGTACGGCTGTCCTCATAGGGCAGAATTGAGCATCTGCTATGACTACAGCGCGCCAGGAATCAGGGAAGCATCAGCGCGTAATATTCTTATTATGGAGCCGTAATATACTAGGGGTAGCTAGATAGTATACTAAAATGACCCGCCTGTCAACGGGTAGTCGCCAGTGCAGCCCTCTATCCTGGCGCTGTAAGCGTTCTGTCATGCGCAGGCGAACAGGCGTGCGCCAGGATGGCGCTCCGCACGTTTGTTCGCGGCCCGGGCACGGCCCGCCGCCGAAGGAGCGTCACGATGGAGCGCCGCACGTCCTCGCTCGACGGGCTGGTGGCGGAGGCGGCCGCGGGCTGGCCCCTGGGCCGGGGCGAGCTGCCGCGCCGCGCCCTGAGCACGGGCGACACCGGGGCGACCGAGGCCCTGCGCGAGGCTTTCCGCGCCGACGCCGGCAGACGGGGTGTGGATCTCTATGCCGCTGAGCAGATCTTCGCCCAGCTGGCGGGCTTCGCCGGCTGCTCCTTCCCGCGCAGCCACGCCGCGGCTTTCGCCACGGTGGTCTACCAGCACGCCTGGCTCAAGCGCTACGCCCCGCTGCCCTTCTACGTCAGCCTGCTCAACCATCAGCCGATGGGCTTCTGGTCGCCTTCGGTGCTGGTGGGCGACGCCAAGCGCCACGGCGTGCGCTTCCGCACGGTGGACGTGAACGCGAGCGTCGCCCGCTGCACCATCGAGGACGGGGAGGCCCTCCGCATCGGCCTGGGCTACGTGACCGGCCTGGGCGCGCAAGGGGCTGATCGGCTTGTCACGGCGCGCGGTGCCAGGCCCTTCGCCGACCTGCGCGACCTCTGCCGGCGCACGCTGCTGCCGCCGGCGGTGGTCGAGCGGCTGATCCTCGCCGGGGCCTGCGACGGCTTCGGCCAGCCCCGGCGCACGCTGCTGTGGGCGCTGGGCGGGCTGCGCGACCGGGCCGACGCCCTCGACCTCGCGACCCCGCTGCCGGCCGTCGAACTGGTAGGTCTGACCCACTGGGAGCTCCAACGGCAGGCGGAGGCGGTGCTCGGCCTGAGCGTGGGCGACCACGCCTTTGTCGCCCTGCGGGCCTGGCTGACGGGCCAGGGCCTGCTCGGCAGCCGGGCGCTGCGGCGGGGCGAGAACGGCAGCCGGGTGGAGACGGCGGGGGTGCTGGTGGTGCGCCAGGCGCCGCCGACGGCGAAGGGCCACACCTTCCTGACCCTGGAGGACGAGCACGGGCTGATCGACGTCATTCTGCGGCCCCGCGTCGCCGAGCGCTACCGGGCGCTGCTCCAGCGCAGCGTGGCCCTGCGCGTGGTCGGGATGCTCCAGCGCGAGGGTGACCTCACCAGCGTCCTGGCCTGGCACCTGAAGCCGCTGCGCGTGCCGGGGACCGCGGCGGCAGCCACATGAGCGGAGGCGAGGCGCGCCAGGACGTGTGCGGGGCCAGGCCCGCGCCGGGTCCACCTGCGGCCCGTCGCCGGCTCAGCTCCAGAGCCCGCGGGCCATGGCCGTCGCGGCCAGCACCATCAGGACGATGAGCGCGGTCTGCACCACGCTGATGGTCGCGATGGCGCGGGCCGGCGTGGTGTCCACCGCCACCCCGCGCCCGAGCCGGAGCCGCCAGCGGATCAGCGTGACCATCGGCCAGATCTCCAGGACGAGCACCAGCCCGAGCAGGCCCATCTTGACCCAGAAGGCGGTGCTGCTCAGGTAGTACGAGCTGCCCTTCTCCAGCCCGCCGAAGGCGCGCCACAGGCCCGTCATCAGCCACATGGCCGCCGCCACGCCCCAGAGGTTGTCGAAGACGAAGGCGCGGCGCAGGGTCGCGGGGTCCAGGGCCTCGCGCAGCGTGCGGCCGCGCATCCAGACGGCCGGCAGGCCGATCCCGAGGGCCAGCAGGTGCAGGGCGGCAACGCTCCAGCTCAGCAGCATCGTCTTCCTCTTTCACGCAGTCATCGCTTCCTGCTGCGAGTGTAGCGCGGCACGGCGGGGCAAACCAGCAGCCGATGGCCGAGGGAGCGCCGCCCTTGTGGCCAGTGCGGCGGCGTGGCCAAAGGGACTACGGTCGGCAGCACCAGCAGGCAGCGACCGGCACATACACCCGGGAACGGGTGGGCGGGAAGGGCATGAGCCGAACACGGATAGTAAGCCCGTGGACAAAGGCCCCGCGAAAGGCACCAGAACCGTGAGGCGATAGTGTAGCGACCAGCATCAGGCGGCCGCCTACCCATTCCTGTCAGCCCTTTCAGCCTTCCTTGGCATTGATGGACGGCAACCGGCGTTGGCGTCGGACGGCGCTGCGAATTCCCCAGCGCTAACGGGCAGCCCACAGGAGAGCCAGGAGCTGTTCGGCCTCACGCGGCGGCTGTACGAGCAGGGCCGGCTGCGTGTTGCCGACAGGCTGCTCGCCAATGCCCTTGGCGCGACCGTGCCCCGAGAAAGCCCTCCCGTGACGGCGATGCTCGGCATGGTCTGGGGCAGCGTCCTGCTCGCTCAGAACCGGCTTACCGAGGCGATCGGCGCCGCCGACCAGGCACTGGCACTGGCCGCGCAGCTCAACAACCGGCACGTCGACCCGATGGCCCTCGCGGTCAAACTGCACGCCCTCTGGGGGCTCGGGCGAGCCGATGAGGCCGCGGCACTCAGCGCCGAGATCACGCTGCGGCGGCGCGACTCGCGCATTGTCCCCTGGCTCCAGGCCACCGCGCTGGCCGAGCAGCTGCGCTACGGGCTGATCAGCGGGGACCGGCCCGGGGCGGCGGCGTGGGCGGCGGAGCTGGAGGCGCTGGCGGCTGCACTGGCAGAAGTGCCGGAGTTTCTTGGGCTGACGGTTGAGCTGGCGCAGATCCGGGCGGCCTGGGAGCTCCGACAGGCCGATGTGCGGCCTCGGCTCCAGGCAGTGCTCGGGGCCGCCGCCGCACACGGTCTTGCCGGCCTCCAGGTCGAGGCGTTGCTGCTCCGCGCTCGCCTCGCCGCGGCTGATGGTGACACACCCGCGACCCTGGCGGCGTTGGATCAGGCCCTTGCCCTTGCCGCCCCCGAGGGTGCTATCCACGCGGTACTCGACGCGGGACCCGAGGTCCCGCCGCTGGTGGCGCTTTTTGAGCAGACATCGGAGCGGGTGGAGCTGCGTCCGTTCATCGCCCAGGTGCAAATGGCACTGGATGCACCTGTGACACCCACGGCTCCGCCTCGGTCAGCCGCAGCTTCTACGGCTGCGCCCGAAACCGCCGGCGCCAAGCTGATTGAGCCCCTTAGCGAGCGCGAGGCTGAGGTGCTGCGGCTGCTCGCCGAGGGCCACACCAACCGCGAGCTTGCGGCGCGCCTGGTCGTGGCCGAGGGCACGATCAAGACCCACCTGATGAACATCTACGGCAAGCTCGGCGCCCGCAACCGCACCGAGGCGATCGCCCGCGCGCGCACCCTTGGTCTGCTCTAAGCCCGCTGGGGGCTATCATCAGGAGCCGCTGCGTCACCGAGCGCAACGCTCCGCACGGCGAGCAGCGTGAGCCCGAGCTGCCCGATATGGGCAAGGAGCCCGTGAAGGGCGAGCTGGTCGGGGAAAGCTGCCCGCCAGCAGTGTGCTGCCTCCGGGCTTGGCGATCACCTCCAATCCGCTCAGCCACTCAGCCCCTCCTGGTTCAAGCTGACCAAGGAGGCGGATCTCGTACTGCTGTGGGCGCCTCGGCCCCGTGCGGCACCAGCGGGGAGATCGCGAGCACTCGACCCGTCCTCGCGATGATCAGCCGCGCGCACATCGGACCCTTCAACCGCGGCTGTCTGTGCCGTGTCAGCGCCCATTGTCGCCCCCTTCCTGCCCGGTCGCACTTCGACCATCGTGGCGAGTATAGCTTCCTACGCCGAGCATCCATCATCCAGATGGCCGACCCGACGGATGATTAGGGCAGCGCGCAAGCTCTCCCAGCATTGGCTGATGGATCGGCCGTTTTGGAGAGGTCCCCCCCCCGTGGCTGCCGTACGATCCTGCTCAAGCGGCACACAGAGCGTTCACCACCGTACCGCCGACACATCGTATGGGCACACGGCTTCGGGGCAAGCGCCCAGGAGCGTAGCAAGGAGCAAGGGATGAACACGAACACGCAGGTGCCAGTGCTGATCGTCGGCGCGGGGCCGACCGGTCTGACGGTTGCCAACATCCTGGCCCGGCGGGGGGTCGCCTTCCGCATCGTCGAATGCGATGCCGGCCCGATCGACCAGTCCCGTGCGCTCTGGGTCCACGCCCGCACCCTGGAGTACTGGTCGCGCCTCGGCATCATTGACGCCGCCCTCACGCAGGGGCGGCAGACCGACCGCATCGGTATCCTGGTCCACGGGCAGCCCACAGGTGTGATGCCTTACCGGGGCGACGCCATCTCCCCCTTCCCCTACGGCCTGATCCTGGAGCAAAGCAAGACCCAGCGCCTCCTTCTGGCGAGCCTCGCCGAGTACGGGGGCGCGGTAGACTGGCGCACGGAGCTCACGGTGCTCTCCCAGGACGGCGCCGGCGTCACCGCCGTGCTGCGACGCCCGGACGGCCGTGAGGAGACGGTGCGGGCGGACTATCTGGTGGGCGCTGATGGTGCCGGGAGCGCGGTCCGCGAGGCCCTCGGGCTTTCCTTTGAGGGCGACACCTTCCCGCAAAGCTTCTTCCTTGCCGATGTGGAGATGGACTGGGAGCTGGGCCACGAGCAGGTCTACCTCAGCCTGGCAAAGGCGGGCGCCTTCGCCTTTCTGCCCATGCAGGGCCCCAGGCAGTTCCGCCTGATCGGCACGACGCCGCCCGAGCTGAACGAGCGGACGAGCCTGGAGCCCCACGAGGTCGAGCAGCTGGTCAACCGCCAGAGCGGGGTGCAGGTGACCCTCCGCAAGACCAACTGGGCGACGGTTTTCCGGAGCCACCGGCGCATCGCCGCGCGCTTCCAGGTCGGCCGCTGCTTCCTGGTCGGCGACGCCGCCCATATCCACACGCCGGCGGGCGGGCAGGGGATGAACCTGGGCATCGGCGACGCCTACAACCTGGGCTGGAAGCTGGCCGAGGTGCTCGTCGGGGCGGCGCGGCCCGCGCTGCTCGCCAGCTACGAGGCGGAGCGGCTGCCGATCGCCCGGGCGGTGATCCGGCGCAGCGACCAGCTGTTCGACCTGGAGGCCGGCGGAAGCCCGCTGATGCAGTACGTGCGGCAGTGGGTGTTTCCCGTCGCCACGATGCTGATGACGCGCTCGACGTGGGCGCAGCGCGTTGCCTTCACCTACCTCTCGCAGACCTGGCCGGCGTACCCGGACAGCCCGGCGGTGATGGCGGCCGGCAAGGCCGGGAAGACGGCCGGTGCCGGCGAGCGGGCGCCCTTCGCGCGTCTCGCAGCCGGCGACACAATCTACGACCGGCTCACCGGCCTCGACCATCAGCTGCTCGTGTTCGGCGACACCCCGGCGGGGCTGGCTGAGCTGCTCAGACACTACGACGTATCCGTGCAGGTCGTAGCGCTCGGCGAGAACGAGGCGGAGGCGCGCCGCAGCTACGGCGTCGTGGAGCCGACGCTGATGCTCCTCCGACCGGACGGCCACATCGGCTTTCGTGGGCCGCTCACTCAGCTCGACGCCTTTGCTGGCTACCTCGACCGGCACTACATGCGTCGCGCCGAGCGGGGGAGCGCACAGCCGCAACCGGAGCGGGCTCAGGCGCGTCGCGGCGAGCTGACCGCGGCGAGCGCTCATGGCCCTGACCCGAGATTCGTGTCATCAGCCACATTAATCGAGAACGTGTAGTCCTACGTGGCCAACACTGGTTCTGGCTTCCCCCTGACGGTGCAGGTTCTCGTCGAGCTGGTCGCATCCCGTCGCCGCCGGCCGGAGCTGGCAAGCCCTTGCCGGGCTGGCAGCCGTGCCGAGCGAGGCGGCGGGCAAACGTTCAGCTTGCGACGCCTGTTGGCCCCGCGCCAACCGCTCACCTGAGCCCTGGGAGACGCTCACCGCCGCTCCGCCCCCAGAGCCTCATCAATGGCCGCCCAGTAGGCGGGGAGGCGAGCCAGGTCGTTGTGGCCGCCGCCCGCTACGCGGTGGAAGCGCAGCGGCGTGGTGACCGAGGCGGCGAGTCGCTCGCCGTCGGCGAAGGGCACCACCTCGTCCGCCGTGCCGTGGATGAGCACCACCGGGCAGCGCACCTGGCCCATCCAGCGCCACGTCCGCAGCGGGTACTTGAGCAAGAACGGGGGTACGAAGGGGAACTGCCTCCGCGCGATGGCCTCCAGGCTATAGAACGGGCTCTCCAGGATCAGCAGGCGCGGGGCGCGCTCCGCCGCCAGCCGGGCGGCGAGTGCGCTGCCCAGCGAGCGCCCGTAGAGGACGATCTGCTCCTCGGGGTAGCGCGCTGCAACCCAGGCGTAGACGGCCGCCATATCGGCGTGCAGCTGCGCCTCGCCGGCGATGCGCCCGCCGCTCTGGCCGTAGCCGCGGTAGTCCACCAGGAGCACGTCGTAGCCGCGGGCCACGAAGTCGGGTGCCACAGCGCCCCAGCTGCGCAGGCTGCCCGCATTGCCGTGGAGGTAGAGGATCACCCCGCGCGGCTCCGGGGCGCGGAACAGCAGCGCGTGGAGCTGTGACCCCTCGACCGGGATGAACTGCTCCTGGGCCGGCGCGCCAAACGCATAGCGGGTGCCGGGCGGGTCGCGCTCAGGGAAGAAGATCAGGCGCTCTTGCATCAGGTAGACCAGGGCACAGAGAAGGGCGTAGCCGGCGGCGGCGAGCGCGAGCAGACGCAGGATGGTCGCCAGGTGGGTCATAGGGCACTGTGGCTCCTGGCCGCTTGCGGGCGAAGGGCCGTGTCGTGAGACTTCAGGACACCTAGCCGCGTCTCAGACCTGACTGCGATCGCTCATGCGAGGGCCTCGCGGACGCGGGCCCCCAGCCCGCGCAGACGCTCCACGGGCTCGTTGGCGAAGACGAAGCGCACGTAGCGGCCGGCCCGCTCGCCACCCCAGTTGACCATCGGCGTCGCCGCGATCTTGCCGCGCTCGAGCAGGCGGCGCGAGGCCTCGGCCCCGCTCAGACCGAAGGGCGTCACGTCCAGGAGCAACGACCATCCCCCGTGGGGCGGAATCACCGTCAGCCCCGCAAGCTCCTCCAGCACCACGTCGCGACGGCGCTGCCACGCGGCCACGCTGGCGGCGATCCCATCATCCGGGTCGGCGATCGCGCTGGCCACCGCGCCCATCGCGATGCCGGTCTGGCAGACCACGTTGGTCAGGCTGACCCGCGCGACATCGGCGATGATCGGCGCCGGCCCGACCACCCAGCCCACCCGCCAGCCGATCATGCGGTACTCCTTGGAGGCCGCCCCGACGGTGATCACCCGCTCGCGCATCTGGGGGAATGATGCCGGGTGGATCACCTCCCGCCCGTCGTAGAGGATGCGCTCCATCGCCGCGTCGTTGAGCAGCCAGCAGCCGGCCCGCCGGCAGAAGGCGACCAGGGCTTCCCACTCCTCAGCGCTGAAGACTGCCCCGGTTGGCATCGACGGGCTCATGAGCAGGGCCACGCGCACCGGGGCCGGGTCAATCGCTGCCAGGGCCTCGCGGTCAAGGCGCCAGCCCTGCGCGGTCGGGACCAGCGGGACGTAGCGCGGGACACCGCCGGCGAGGCGGACGCGGTTGACCAGGCCGACGTAGATCGGGTCGGTCAGCAGCACCTCGTCGCCGGGCTCGAGCGTGGCCAGCAGCACGTTGAGGATGCCCGACAGCCCGCCGGCGCTGATCAGGCACTCGGTCTTCCAGTCGTAGCGCTGGCCCGACTGGCGGCTCACCAGCTCGGCGGCGGCCTGCCTGGTGCGGTCCAGGCCGAAGAAGGGCAGGTAGCTGTTGGCCGCGTCGTCGTCTATGGCCGCTTTGGTGAAGGCCAGGGCGCTGGGTGGCGGGCGCAGGTCGGTGTCGAGGTTTTCGAGGCGCAGCACCGCCGGGTCGTGAAGACTGTCGGCCAGGTCGCCCATCTGCTCGACGCCGATCGGGGTGATGTGGGCCAGGCGGGACACGGACATCGCTCGTCTCCTTCTGCTCAGACGGCTCGACCTACGCGCCCTCGCCCGCGGCGCTGGCGAGGAGCCAGGTCATCCCTCTCCGGGTTGTCCATCACCAGGCCCATCGCCGCCCAGCGGTCATCACGACGGAGCAGGGCGGCGATACCCTCCGCCCAGACCGCCAGGCGGACCAGATGATCGCGCACGGTCCAGCCTGCCACGTCGGCCGGTTCGTCCAGCTGCCCCACGTCGAGGCCGTCCAGAGCCTTCAGGAATCGCGCGAGGCTTGCGCCCATCTGGGCCCGCAGCTCGGCCTTGCGCCTGCGCGTCGCTCATCGTCGTCCTCGTCTGCTGCCTGGTGTGTGCATCAAGGATACCGCATCTGGGCGAGCAGGTGCTGGAGCTGGCCCGTCTCTGGGGGAGCCGGCCGCACGCGGTTGCGGCCGGCCGTGCCCCGAGCCCGCAACGCCCGGTCTCGGGCCACCCGCGCCGTCGCGCGGGGTTGTCGCCGCTACTGGACAGTCTTTTCCTTTGCGCCGGGGCCAGCAAGCACAAGCGCCGCGTCCGTGTGTTTGAGAATGAAGACTATCAGAAAAACTTCTGCATCGTGAGGGCCCAGAGCGTCCCCAAGGCGGGCCACTACCTCACCTTGTACTTCGGCCTGATCGCCGACGAGCGGCGTATCCTCTCGGTGATGCAGCGGGGCAATGTGTTCGGCCCGAACAGCGACGGTCGCGAGCGCGAGACTGGGCCGGCGATATGGCAGCCCAGGGCGAGCTAACAAGCGCGTAAGCAGTAGACTCGGTCAGTTATGGTTCGTCCGTCGCCTGGCGATGATACGCCTGCCACAGCACTGCTCGCGCTGCTAATGGGCTCTGCGCTTTTGCTAGCGCCGGCGCCGCGAAGATGATCAGCGCCTCGAGTGCCGGCCCATCAAGCTGCCAGCCGTACTGCTGGTTCGCGTCCTGGGCCATGGGAAGCCATCCCTCAAGCAATCGCTGCCGCCCCCTATCGCTCTGGTCTTCCCGTACCATCAACTGCTCCCGCCGGCTCGACGGGCGGACCTTCCACCCTTTTCCTCGCAGTGTAGCGAGGCGAGGGCGCGCAAATGCGCCTACGATGCCGGCCAAGCCGTCAGCAGCACATTCAGCGAGCCGACGCGCACGATCCGCCGTCGCAGAGCGAGCGCAGGATGTCGCGGAAGCGGTTGCGGGGGATCGGCGTGGTATGGGCGGCCTGGTTGCGCACACGCACGAGCACCTCCTGCTCGCCAATCAGCTGCTCGACACTCACGCTGAAGGAGCTGTCCTCCGGGTCTACCGTGCTCACCCAGACCTGTCCACACGCCCCCGCGCCGGCGGCTCCTCGACGATCAGATTGCGCGGCGACTCGAAGCTCAACCGGCGCACAATCCGGGGCAGGATGTCATCGAACAGCTCGTCGCGCAGCACGAAGATCGCGCCCAGGTCGCGGTAGCGCCGCAGCGCCGCCTGGGCCCGCTCTGCCGCGTGACTCGCCCGCGCGCCGATCAGCCGGCCAAAGCCGCCCTCGTCGTAACGCAGTAGCAGGGCCACCAGGCGTGCCTGCATCGCGCCGTAGGCGGCCACTTCGGTTGGCGTGGGTGGAGCGCCCAACGCTACAGCCCGCGCTCGCCGACGAAGGCCCGGACGCGCTGCGCGAAGAGCCCCCGCCCCCGATGGCCAGCGGGCTCCCGAGGCTGAAGATCCGCCCCAGCTTGGCCGCGGTGAGCTTCGCGGCGTCCAGGTCGTCGCTCTCGCCGCCGCCCGGCGCGTGGTCGGCGCCGCGCAGCTGGGCCAGGTGGGCGACCTGGCGCGCTGCGGGCAGCCCGCCGAAGATCCTGCGCACCCGCTCCGCGAAGCGCTCCGGCTCGCCGGCGTGGTCGAGGTAGGCCAGCAGCGAGCCTGACCCGCGAACGCGCCCGCCAGGTGAGCGCCGATGCGCTCCGCAAGCTTCGCGCTGACCCCGTGGTCGCCGGCTACGAGAGGGAGCCAGCTGCCTGAGCGCGACGACGGGCTATGCTACGATGAGCTATGCAGCCATCTCCCCAAAGTAGCCCATCAACGCCGACCCGCGTCCTCCCCGCCAGCTACCGCCCCGCCGGCAGCATCAACGTGGCCAAGAACGTGCCGGCCCAGGTCGGCCTGAGTGTCGCCGGCATCGCCCTGTTCTTCCTCTTCGGCGCCGGCTTCGCCTGGGCGATCGGCCGCCTGCGCCAGGACCTCGGCAGCATCAGCTGGTCGTTCGGGCCAGCCGGCCTGCTACTTGGGCATCGTCGCCCTCCTGGTGGCGACGGCGGTCGTGCTGGTGCTGCACGAGACGGCCCACGCACTCTGCTTCTGGCTGTTCACCCGCAAGCGGCCGCGCTTCGGCTTCAAGGGGCTCTACGCCTACGCCGCAGCGCCAGGCTGGCACGTCCCGCGCCTTCAGTATGCCATCACTGGTGCTGCGCCCCTGGTGCTGCTCAGTCTGGGGGGCCTCCTGCTCGTCCTCGTCGTCCCGCTGGGCGCCCTGCCGCTCCTGCTCTACGCCCTCACGCTGAACGCCGCCGGGGCGATCGGCGACATCCTGGTCCTCGGCTGGATTGCGGTGAGCCCCCGCGGCGCGCTCTTCCGCGACCGTGGCGACGCCGTCGAGCGCTTCGTGCCCACCGCCTGACGCCACCGACTCACACGAGCACCTGGAGGAAGAGGGATCATGACACTGCGCGAGGCGGAGCGGCTGGAGTTTGCGTTGGACGACCTGCCGGCGGCATCGCTGCCCCGCGCGGGCGCCGTCCCCGTCCTCTCGGTACGGGCGCGCCACGGTGGATCCTCTGAGCGCTCTATGCGGCGCTGACCGGGGTGGACTGAGGCGGACACGAGGGGCACAAAACCCAATTGTACGCAGTTTTGTACGCAGTGCCGATTTTGGGGCAAAAAAGACGCGGAACCTCGTGAGAGATTCCGCGTCCTGATGCGGAGCGGGCGACGCGATTCGAACGCGCGACCATCTGCTTGGAAGGCCCGAACGAGCGTTTGTCAGCGCTTGACTTGTCAAGCCTTACACTGTCTCATTTCCTTTTGTTATGCTTTAAGTGCTATCAGGAAGTTGGACAGCCCTTGACCCACCCTGACCTGTCCGGACAATGCCCGTTGTAGGCAAAACTGTAGGCAGAGTGAGCGTGCCTTCACCAGGCAAGAGCTCGCTCGTTCGCACGCGCAGTCTGTACTTTTATGGTCGGCACCCGCATTAGTGTGGTTTCATAATACGTTTGTTTGAAGAGGGGCGCTTGTTTCTCCTTTCCAGCGATACAACAATCTTAAATCGAGCGGCAGCCGATGCAAAGCTAATCTATTTGAGTGTGAAGATGGGCAAGGCGCCGCCCGAATAGCTTGGGAAAAGGATCGTCACAACCTTGCTGGTCATAGACCTAACGTCTTGTGTTATTTTGGCTTGTAACAAGTTTCCCTGCCTTGTGTAAAGAAACACGCATGGCTAGAGTAACATAAGAGAAACATCATATTTTGAGTATTTCAGCTCCTAGCGTCGCTTCACGACGTAGAACCGCAAAGATGTCTTCAGCACTTACTGATAACCACTGACGTATCCGAACGGCGGTTTTGAGAGACCATTCGAGAGTTGACGCTCCATAGATCGCAGCAGCCTGCTCAAGATGATGGCGTCCTCGCTCTTGATCCCCAAAGAGAACAAGAGCAACTCCATATGAGGCCAAGTTAAACTGATTTTGATGGACAACAGGGCTAATGGTTGCGAGTATTTTTTCTGAATCCAAGTCTTCCGTCAAAGCAGGTTTTGCCTCTCTAAGAATGGCATTTAAAATCTCCTGGGAGTGGACGCTCCAATCATTCTCATTAAACCAAAAATCTCCTCCCCCAGGCCTTATAACACGACCCCCTATCGAAAGAGCCATATAAGGAAACTGAAGGGCTATCGGTTGTAAACCAAACGCAGGAACCCCTAGTTCGCCGGACTCGGATATTTCTAAGGTTAGCCACTGGACAAAATCCTCAGTCCGACGATATAAGCTAAAACCACGATAGGCACTCCATTTAGGAAGCAATTGCCGCAATTGCCGCTGATATCGAGTGCGAATTTTCTTTATCATCAAGGCCTAACCTCAATTACAGGCACGGGTTGCCCATTCGGCAAAAGCCCGTTGTTCGGCAAATGGGAGCGTATTTCAGCAATACGACCACTTGTCAAACCAGCGCTGCCGGTTTTAAGATCGTATACTGCTATTACGTTGCCATTACTATCATACTCTACCACATCAAGGCGGACAGAACCCGTCGGCGTAGCCACCCCCGGTTGGACTGGTGCACCGTTGAAGTAGCGAACTTCGGCCTTAACGCTTGAATTTTTAAGCCCCCTTACTAAGTCAGCAAACTCAGAATGTTTAAGTGTCCCTGCAACGCGAGCCGTTGTATTGGGAGGAAGGGTAATAGTGTCTGCCTTTGTGGCAAACTTTTCCAAAGTTGTGAGTGTATCTGTCTTGCTCAGATACTTAAGTTTACTGATTTTGCTGATTGGTATAATCTCAAAAAGGACTTGTCCTGTGCATCGTGCCTTGTCACTCTTGCACTGGTCAATTGCATTTGAGACAACAGCTTGACCTGTATCCCAATTTGTACTCCACTGATTCTGGAACTCACCTTGATCAACGAAGTAGAGCAAACTACTCCTATAGCTCCAGTCACCCACTGACTTGGCAGTGTTTACATTGTCCTGCCATTGTTTGGTAAATGTGTTCTGATCGAACACATTGATGCTTCGCACGCCCCAAGAACCAATATCGATCACTGCGCCACCAAGCTCTGTAACTCCATTCCAGACACCTCCAACAAATGAACCAACCTTCTCATACCAGGGCTTACTGTCATTGTAAGCCTCTAGAATGCGATTGACATTATCAGGGGTGATGGCAATCCCAGTGCCGCGAATAAACTCTTCAGACACTCCTTCCATTGCGAGCGCATCGATGATCAACTTTTCGTTATACGCTTGTATAATACGCTCCGGTCCTCCTTCAGATAGAGGATCGATGCCGGTTTGATCGACAAATTCGCTGGGCACACCCATCTCGACCAATTGGCTCTTCGTTTTCGAGCGTACTTCATTAAGGAATTGTCGAAGGGCTCGCGCTTTGTCAATCTCAGAGATGTATCCCTGCAGCTTCGGCATAGCCGCGTTGAAGCGCTGCTCGACCTCGCTGAGGCTCGCGTAGCTCGGCCCCTTGTAGGAGCGGTTGGAGCTATAGCTATACTGGCCGCCCTTATCGAAGATGACCTCGTTGTCGCGGGTCAGAACCATGCGTCCGGCAGCGTCGAAGAACCAGCCGCGCTGCGCGTTGCAGCCGTGGGCAACGCTCCCGTGGGCGTTGACGCCGTACGTTCGGCCGCCGAGATCCATTGCCCCGGTGACACCAGCATCGTGCTTGTAGCCGCCGTCAATGCGCGTGCCCTGGTAGTACGCCTCACCCTTCACGATGGGGGTGTCAACCTTAACGTCGGCCCTGACGCTGCCCGTGTTCGCGTTGTAGCTGGCGCTAGCCTGGAACGCGCTGCCGAAGTTGACGCTGCCCGAGATTGAGCCGTTATTCACCTCCAGCTTGGCAAAGCCCAGGTTGATCCCCCAGAACCCGTACCAGTCGGCAAGCGTGCCGGGGTTGTTGCCGACGTAGCCGTAGCGGTGCAGGCTGGTCGGGTCGTTCGGCGTTCCCCGGTAGCGGTCGGCCGTGAGCCAGGTGCCGGTCGTCGCGTCGTAGTGGCGCGCGCCGTAGTAGCTCAGGTTGACAACCTCGTCCAGCTCCTTGCCACCCCAGAGCATATGGTTGTGCGGATCGCCCCAGGCGTCGGCGTCGGTCGGCTTGCCGTTGACGTCGATCAACCCGCCGAAGGCCTCGTAGCGGTAGGTGTGGACCGACCGGCCCTGGTGGTTCGCCAGCGCTGTCACCGAGCCCACCGCGTCCTGGTAGTACCACCACTGCTGGCCCTGCCCGCCGCTGCGCGTGTCCTCGCGGCTCAAGATGGTGAGCGGGTCGCGGTAGTAGAAGGTGGGAGCGGTATTCCCCGGGCTCGAATTCTCGGCGAGCACGTCGTAGCCCCAGCCGTCCATGGTGTAGCGGGTCTGCTTGCTCACCCCGCGGCTGCGCACGTCCTTCGTCACCCGCCGCCCGAACCCGTCGTAGCGATTCAGGCTCTCGCTCTCCTCGCGCCAGGAGCCGTTGCCGCGCGGGGCCTCCACCAGAGCGCCCACCATGCGATCTTCGACATCGTAGCGGTAGGTGACCCGGCGCTCGCCGGGGGTCAGCTCCTCAATGCGGTTGCCGTTGGCGTCATAGCGGTAGCTCGTCGCACCGGCGCTAAGCAGCCGGTTAGCCGTGTCGTAGCTGTAGTTGATCGTGCGCGGCGCACCCAGCGGCTTGCCCTGGAGCTGCCGGTCGGTCGTCAGCGAGAGCCGGTTGCCGACCGCGTCGTAGGTGTACTGCTCGCGCACGACGTCCGCCGGCTGGAAGTCGGGCGTCTCGCCGTAGCGGACCAGCCGGTTCAGCGCGTCGTAGGCGAAGCTGCGCGTAACCTGGCGCTCCTGGCTCCCCTGCCCGTAGCCGTCGGTCGACTCCACCACATTGCCCACGGCGTCGTACGTGTAGCGGTGGCGGCTGATCACCCGCCCGCTGCCGTCGCTCGCCTGGTGGCGCTCCTCCAACGTGCGGTTGTTGGCATCGTAGGTCGACAGGGTCTCCGTTGCGTTCGGCCGGGCGATCCGCACCGGCAGGCCCACATCGTTGTTGGTGTAGCGGGTCTCCCCGCCCCGCGGGTCAGTGATGCTCGTGAGCCAGCCGTTGGCGTCGTAGGCGTAGGCCTGGGCGCGCCCATCTGGGTAGGTCAGGCTGGTGCGGCGGCCGACGGGGTCGTAGCCGTAGCCCAGGCCGGTGCCGGCCAGGATGCCCTCCGTGCGGCCGATGGCGGTGAGGCGGTTCAGGGCGTCGTAGGCGGCCGTGGTCGTCCCGGTTCCGTCGACCATGCGGACAAGGTTGTTGTTGGGATCGTAGGCGAACGCAACGGCGTGGTTGGGGGCAGTCGTGCGCGTCAGGCGCCGCTCGGCGTCGTACTCATAGCGGGTCTCAACGCCCTTCGCATCGGTGCGCCCCACCAGGTTGCCGACGGCGTCGTAGCGGTAGGCCCAGCGGCTCCCGACCGGGTTAACCTCGGCCGTAGAGCGGCCGAGCAGGTCCACCTCGAAGCGTGTGGTGTTGCCGTTCGCGTCGGTGATGGAGGTGAGCGCACCGATCGGGTCATAGGCGTAGCGCGTCGTCCCGCCCAGGGCGTCGACCACCGCGGTGAGGCGCCTGAGGCCGTCGTGCTGGTACCGGGTCACGCGCCCGAGCGGGTCGCGTTGCTCCTGAGGCCGGCCATCCGCGTCGTAGGTGAACTGCCAGGTGGCCCCGAGTGCGTCAGTCTGGGTGATGAGCTGGTCACGGGCGTCATAGGTCGAGCGGCGCGCCTGGCCGAGCGCATCGGTGATCGTGGTCAGGTTGCCGACTGGGTCGTAGACGAAGGTGGCGCGCTGCCCGCGGGGCAGGACTTCGGCGACACGGCGGTTCAGGGCGTCGTAATCGTATCGGGTGGCCGCGTTCCGCTGGTCGATCTGGGCCGTCAGGTTTCCGTTGAGGTCCGACTCCC